>JAYSMB010000611.1:0-2423 GCA_043725065.1 Burkholderiales bacterium | reverse complement strand
GGGCGCCGCCGCCCGCGGTCGGCGCGGCGACCGCGCGCGGCGCCCCCAGCAGCGACGGCACATCCGTGCCCGGCGGCGCAACGGTAACGGGCTGGATTTGCTGGAGAACCGATCCGGCGTCAGGCTTCGGAGGGGGCGGTGTCTGCGCCGTCGCGGTACCGAAGGCGAACGCAAGAAGGGCCGCGGACTGCTGCAGGGCAGGACATTTGCGCATTCGTTCGGTCGACGCTGCGGTCGATGGAGGCCTCGGGTGCAGCGCTGAAGGCGAGGCCTCCAGAGCCAAGCCGACCTTACGAAGCCGGTCCGAACTTGTCAATCGGAGGGCGGCACTGTTGCAACTTGTTGCAGGCGGCCGAACGCAGGCTGATCTACAGCAGCGCCTGCTGCCGGGCGAGCCGCCAAGAAGGCGTGCCGTCCTTCGTGCGGGCGAGCATCCACAGCTCGCGAAACGGCACCGCCCCCTGCTCGGCCGACTCGCGGATCAGGCCCGAGAACTCGACGCTCGCGAGATAGGCCGCGCTCAACTCCTCGAGGCCGAGCAGCTCGGCGTGCAGCGTGATCACGTCGGTTCGGCTGGTCCCCGCTCCGCGCGCGGTGAGCACATGCAGCAGCTCGTCGAGCATCTCGGGCGTGGTCAGGTTTTGCAGCGTCGACACGTCGCCCGCGTCCCATGCCGCTTGCAGGCCCATGAAGCGGCCGCGAGCCGCCGCGAGCACCTGCTCGCCATCGAGGCCGGCGGGAATCGCGAACTGCGCTTGTCGAGCGACGATCGAGGAGGGCGCCATCGGCCCGGACACGCCGCCCACACGCGCCCGCTGGCGCCGCCAGGCCCACAGCCCCGTGCCCAGCAGCACGACGGTGAGCGCCAGGGCCATCAACCCGTTCGCACCGAGCGGCACGCCGTGCGCGCCGAGCGCCGCCCACAACCCGGCGACGAAGCTCAGCACTTGATCCCCACGTGCAGGGCGACGACGCCGGCGGCGAGCTTGTGCACGTCGACGTGGGCGAAGCCTGCCGTCTTCATCATCGCCTTGAGCTCGGCCGCGTCGGGATGGACACGGATCGACTCGGCCAGATAGCGGTAGCTCGCGCCGTCACCGGCGACGCGCTGGCCGATCCACGGCAGCACCTTGAACGAATACCAGTCGTAGACCTTTTCGAGCGGCGCCGCGACCTTCGAGAACTCGAGCACGAGGAGTCGCCCACTGGTCTTCAAAACGCGCGCCATCTCGGCCAGCGCCTTGTCCTTGTGCGTCATGTTGCGCAGGCCGAAGGCGACACTGACCAGATCGAACGATCCGCTCGCGAACGGCAGGGTCTCGGCGTCGCACAGCACGGTCGGCAGCACCCGGCCTTCGTCGAGCAAGCGGTCGCGTCCCTGGCGCAGCATCGCCTCGTTGATGTCGGTGTGGACGACGAGGCCCGTCTCGCCCACCGGCTTGGCGAACGCGCGGGCGAGGTCGCCGGTGCCGCCGGCGAGATCGAGCACCTTGTCGCCGGGGCGAACGTTGGCCACCGCCACCGTGTAGGCCTTCCAGGCGCGATGCAGGCCGAACGACATCAGGTCGTTCATCAGGTCGTACCTCGGCGCGACCGAATCGAACACGCCGCGCACGCGCTCGGCCTTGGTCGAATCGTCGACTTTGGTATAGCCGAAGTGGGTTTCGCTCATGGCGAGCTCTACATGACTTTCAATGCGAGTGACCGCAGGACGACGGGGCAGCGCCGGCCATCGGCGCGTCGCGGCTCATGCCATTCTTCGCCAGGCGCCCTTCGTACCGCTTCCACAGATCGTCCTGCCGCGAGCCGAGAAAGAACAGGTAGTCCCCAGGAAAAGAGGCCCGACTCGTGGCCATCCGAAAAGCGCGGCTGTACCGCGTAGTTGCCGACCGGCTCGAGCGCCGTGAGCTCGGCCTCGCGCTTGCCGGTTTGCAGCACTTCCTGGCCCGGCCCGTGGCCCTGCACTTCGGCCGAAGGCGAGTAGATGCGCATCGGCTCGAACGGAATGCGGAAATTCCGGCCGTCGTCGAAGCCGACTTCGAGCGTGCGCGAAAGCTGGTGCACGACGATCGAGGTCGGCTGGCGAGGCGTGGCACGTGCGTTCATCGGGGCGGTGTTCGGGAGCCGCCGCAGTGTAGCCAAGCACTCCGGCCCCGAGAGCGTCGGGGACAAGCCGTGCGGCGCGAAAGCTACACCAGCACCCGCTCGATCCCGCCCTCGTTGGCCATCGCAACGTACTCCGGCATCCAGTCTTCGCCGAGGATGCGGTTGGCCATCTCGACGACGATGTAGTCGGCTTCGAGCAGGCCGTTCCGCAGGATGAACATCACTGTTCAGCACAAGGGTTTCGGCTACCACTTCCATCCGCTCACGGCGACGACGCACATCGGCTTCCTGATCGTGGTCGCGATGCTGTGGGAGCG
>JAYSMB010000610.1:0-4557 GCA_043725065.1 Burkholderiales bacterium | reverse complement strand
CGACGCGTCCCAGGCCGACCTGCTCGACGCCGCTAACCAATTGAATTTGTTCGACTTTTAACCGGACAGTAGTGATGTGCAGTCTGTTCTCTGTCGCACACTGCAACTTCACCGTCGCACGACTTCTAATTGTGAAAGAACTGCTAATTAACCAAAGCCGCTATTGACAAGACGGGAAGTCCTTGTAGAGCTCGCCCAGTTCACGCCGGAGGCCGCCGTTCGCAACGGCCACGATCTCGATCGCGAGTTGTTCGCGGGCGTGCGCAGAAACGTCCTGTCGGCCGAGGAGGGCGCCTGCACATGGCTGTAACGCAAGCGCTGCCCCCACTCGAGCCGCTGGCCCTCGCATCGCATGGCCCGGTGATCCCGGTGATCGTCATCGAGCGCGTCGAGCACGCTGTGCCGATGGCGCGGGCGCTGCTCGAAAGACGGCGTTCGCGTTCTCGAAGTGACCTTGCGGACCGCGGCGGCGCTGGCGGCGATCGAGGCGATCGCGCGTGCCGTGCCCGAAGCGATCGTGGGCGCGGGAACGCTTCGCAACGCCGCCGACGCGCGCGCGGCGCACGCGGCCGGGGCGCGCTTCGCGGTCAGTCCCGGCTACAGCGCCGCGGTCGCTGCGGCGTGTCGCGATCTCGCCTTGCCGCTGCTGCCGGGCGTGGCGACGGCAAGCGAAGTCATGCGGGCGGCCGACGACGGCTTTCGATTCCTCAAGTTCTTTCCCGCGTCGGCGGCGGGCGGCGCAGCGATGTTGAATGCCTGGGCCAGCCCGTTCGCCGACATCGCCTTCTGCCCAACCCGCGGCATCGGCATCGACTCGGCGCCGGCCTGGCTGGCCCTGTCGAACGTGAAGGTGGTCGGCGGCTCGTGGCTCACGCCCGCCGATGCGCTGGCGGCTGAAGACTGGCCGCGAATCGCCCGCCTCGCCGCGCAGGCGAGCGCACTTCGATCGGCCTGACCGATCGGCCTGACTAGAGGTCCCGTTCGATCAGCTCGATCTTGTAGCCGTCGGGATCGGTGACGAAGGCGATCACCGTCGTTCCGCCCTTGACCGGACCCGCCTCGCGCGACACGGCGCCACCGCCGGCACGGATCTTCTCGCACGCCGCCTTCGCATCCGCAACCGCGATCGCGATGTGACCGTATGCGCCGCCGAGGTCATACGCGGTCACGCCATGGTTGTAGGTGAGCTCGATCTCGGCCTGCTCGGGATTCGAGGCGTAGCCGACAAAGGCCAGCGAATACTTCTGCTCCGGCCGTTCGGTGGTGCGCAGCAGCTTCATGCCCATCACATTCGTGTAGAAGTCGATGGAGCGCTGCAGGTCGCCGACCCGGAGCATGGTGTGGAGAAATCTCATGGCGCCTCGAAGACAAAACACGTTGTGGAGGCGTGAGCGTACAGCTTGCCGTCGGGGCCGGTCAGGCGGCCCTCGGCCGTCGCCATGCGGCCACGGACGTAGATCACCTTGCCTTCCGCGCGAACCAGCGGCACTTTGTCGTTGAGCGGGCGCACGATGTTGATCTTGAGCTCGGCAGTCGTATCGGCCTTGCCGAGCGGCAGCGTCGAGCCGACGGCACAGCCGATGGCGGAATCGAGCAGGTTCGCGAACCAGCCGCCGTGCACGGTTCCCATCGGGTTGTAGTGCGCCGAGCCGGGTCGGCCCTGAAATACGACGCGTCCGGCGTCGGCTTGCACCATGATGAAGTCGAGCGTCCCGCAGATCGGCGGCGCCGGAATCTCGCCGGCGAGCATGGCGCGGAAGAGTTCCAGTCCGGGCCGGCCCGCGGCCTGTTCGCGCGTCAACGCCTGCAACTCGGCGTCACATGCCTGCCACTCGGCGAGCAGATCGATCGCGCCTTGCCCGTCCTTTGCTTGCCATGCCCACCTCCAGATCGTTGCAGATACAAAAATTGTATCTACAATCTTTTCATGAAGCGAGATCGGGCGGTGACGACAACGAAGCACGGCGAAGCGCCGCGCGGCTGCACCAACCTCAAACTGCGCCAGCTGACGCGCCGGGTCGGCCAGCACTACGACCGCATCGTCGGCGTTGTCGGCCTCAAGACGACGCAGTACTCGCTGCTCACCTATGTCACCTGGCTCGGACCGGTCCGGCCCGGAGATATCGCCGATGCGCTGGAGATGGACCCTTCGACGCTGACCCGGAATCTCCAGCCGATGATCGCCAACGGTTGGCTCGAGGTCGGCCCGGGTCCGGACGGGCGGTCGCGCTGGGTGACGGCGACTTCCACGGGCCACGCCAAGCGCGCCGAAGCGCAGCGCGAGTGGAAACGCGCGCAGCTCGCACTCAACGGGAAGCTGGGCGAGGCACGAGTCGTCGAACTGCACGCGCTGCTCGACGACTGCCTGGCGTGCATCACCCGTATCGAAGAGGACGAACCTGGTTGAATCCGCCCCGGCGGCCGACGCGAAAAAGCGACGCGTCGCGTTCTGGCTCGTGCTGCCGGCGGCAGGCGGCATCTTCGCGGTGACGATGGGCGCGCGCCAGTCGATGGGCCTGTTTCTCGGCGTCATCAACTCGACGCCAGGCCTCGGCCTGGCGAGCATCAGCCTCGCCTTCGGCGTCGGCCAGCTCTGGTGGGGTTTGACGCAGCCAGCGGCGGGCATCCTGGCCGATCGCTATGGCGCCGGTCGGGTCCTGTTCGCAGGACTCCTGCTGGTCCGCATCGGCACGGCGCTGGTGCCGCTGATGACGACGACGCTCGGGCTCATCTTTGCGATCGGCGTCCTCGCCGCGGGCGGCGCGGGCTTCGCCGGCCCATCGGTGCTGCTGGCTTCGGCGGCGCGACTCGTGCCCGCCGAGAAGCGGGCATCGCCAGCGGCATCGTCAACGCCGGTGGCTCGTTCGGGCAGTTCGTGTTCGTGCCGATCGCGGGCGCGATCACTGCCGCCGCTGGCTGGGCCGCGTCGATCCAGAGGATGGCCGCGATCGTGCTGCTCGCCTTGCCGGCTGCCTGGGTGCTGCGCGGCCGACGGTCGCAGGCCGCGTCGCCCGCCCCGGCCGGCCGTCCGGCCGCGCCCGCCAAGCGCGAGACAACGCGCGCGACCATCGGCCGGTGCTCGTGTTCCTGTTCGCGCCGAAAACCGAGACGGTCGTGCTCGTTTTCGCCGCCTTCATCGGCCTGACCTACCTCTCGACCGTTCCGCCTACGGCCGGACTGGTGGCCAAGTTCTTCGGCCCGGCGCACATGGCAACGTTGTTCGGCTTCGTCATGCTGTCGCACCAGATCGGAGGGTTTCTCGGCGCCTGGCTCGGCGGCAGGGCGTTCGACTGGACCGGCAGCTACGACTGGATGTGGTACGCAGACATCGTGCTCGCGGCCGGTGCGGCTCTGATCAACCTGCCGATTCGCGAAGCCAGACTGCCACCGCGCGTCTCGGCGGTTCCGGCTTAGGACAACAGCGGCGGCATTGTGTAGTTAAGCGCGAGCCGGCCGCCGTCGACGGCGACGATTTCGCCGGTCATGTAGCTCGCCGCGTCGCTGGCGAGAAAGGCGCAGACCGCGGCGATTTCAGCTGGCTCGCCGAGCCGCCGCAAGGGCGTGCGGCCCATGATCCGTTCCTTCGCTTCCGCACTGCCGAGCACGGCCTTTTGCGCCAGATCGGTCGCGATCGTCCCCGGCGCGACTGCGTTGACCCGAATGCCGCGGTCGGCGAGCGCCAGCGCCATCGCCCGGGTGAGCTGGTTGATGCCGCCCTTGCTCGCGTTGTAGCTCGCGATCGTCGGGATCGCCATGACGCCGTTGACCGAGCTCATGTTGACGATGGCGCCGCCGCCAGTCTTCGCCATCTCGCGAGCCACCGCCTGTCCGACCCGAAAGGCGCCGCTCAGGTTGACGCCGATGACGGCGTCCCAGTCGGCCTCGGTGATGTCCAAAAAGTCGGCGGCGCGAAAGATCCCGGCGTTGTTGATGAGGATGTCGATGCGGCCGAATGCCGAGGTCGTCGCGGCGGTTGCGGCGTCGACCTCGGCACGGCTCGACACATCGCAGCGCATCGCGTCCGCAGCCGCGCCCAGCTCGGCGGCAAGCGCCCGTGCCGCGGCTTCATCGATGTCCCAAAGCGCGACCTTCGCGCCGCTCGCAGCGAACAACCGCGCACACGCCGCGCCGATACCGTTTGCCGCGCCGGTGACGACCACGACCTTGCCGCCGAAATCGAAGCGAACCTTGCTCATGCGGCTGTCCGGTCGAGCCAGATGCCGATGCCCTGCGCGTTGAGCTCGAAGTCGAGCGCGAGCAATTCGCGGAGACGCTCGTCGGGCAGCGTCACACCGTGCGCGCGCAGGCTGCGCAGGTGGATCGCTTCGAGCCCTCGCTTCAGCGCCTCATGCCGATCCGGACCCGCGGCCAGCGATTTCGCCAGCGCGACCATCTCGTCGAGCTGGCCGAGGAACAGCGCGGCCAAGCGCGGCACGTCGCCGACCGGGCCGTAGTGCGTGACGTAGATCTGCTGGGGCGTGAAGGCGAGCAGGCGTTCGATCGAGCGGCGCAGGGCTTCGGGCTGAAACTGCACCGGCGTGGTCGTCGGCATGATCC
>JAYSMB010000609.1:0-3488 GCA_043725065.1 Burkholderiales bacterium | reverse complement strand
AGCGTGACCGAGCCGGGCGCCGTGACCGTCAGCGTCGCCGCGCTGCTCGGCGTGCTGCTCTGACCGCCGCAGTCGAGGACGGCGCGGAACATCGCGCCGTTGTCGCCGATGACCGCGGTGAAGCTGTAGGTCGCCGCGGTGGCGCCGGCGATGTCGGCGAAGGCTGCGCCCTGGCTGCGCTGCCATTTGATGTTCAGCGTGCCCGAGTTGCAGGTGCCGCCGACGGTGAACGAGGCCTGCGTGCCAGCGACGACGCCGAGGTTGGCCGGCTGCGGCGCGATCGTCAGGACCGGCGCGCTCGCCGCAACGGTGAGGATCGCGTCGTTGCTGGTCGCGCTGCCCGCGACATTGCTGACGACGGCGCGAAACGCAGCGCCGCTGTCAGCGAGCACGGTCGTCGCGATCGAATAGGTCGCCGCGGTCGCGCCGGCGATGGCGACGCCGTTGCGCTGCCACTGGTAGGCGAGTGGCGCCGTCCCGGTCGCGGCGACGGTGAAGCTGGCCGGCTGCCCGGCGGTGACGGTCAGGCTCGCCGGCTGCTGCGTGATGGTCGGCGGCACCGGCAGCACCGGTCCCGACTCGGGAGGCGGCGGCGCGTCGGCGCTGCCGCCGCAAGCGGCCAGCGCGACGCAGACGCAGGCCGCGGCGATCTGCAAGACCACGGCACGAAAGCGGCCGGCGATCGGACGAGCAGGAAGGTGGATGGCATTCATGGATCGATCCGGTTCAGAACGAAAACTGCGCCGCGAGGCCGAGCATGCTCAGCGGCCCGTGCGTCGTGTGCACCTTGAAGCGGGTGACGTCGTAGTCGACGCCGACGCGCAGGGCGGGCGAAAAGGCGTAGGCGATGCCGATGCCCGCCAGCGGCTGCAGCGTCGTCTTGCCGACGCTCGCCGCGAGCGCGTTGGCGTACTCGAAGCGTGTGTGCACGCTGGCTGCGCCGATGCGGGCGACGCCGCTCCAGCCCGGCGCGAAGTTCCAGCGGTAGCCGGCCGTCAGGCCGAAGCCGTCGACGCGGAAGGTGCCGCCGAACCGGGTGCCGAGCGGCGTCGTGTCGCCGCCCTCGAAGCGGCCGGCGCCGAAGTAGGCGAGCTGCACGTCGTAGCTCTCGGCGAATCGGTAAGCGCCGGTCAGCTTCCAGTGAACGCTCGATCGATCGCAGGGGAACGCGGCGACGCAATCGACGCGGCCGCGGTCGGGGCCGACGGCGAGGCCGACGCTGTAGTCCTGGGCCGAGGCGCTTTCCGCTCCCAGCGCCACGGCGAGGGCGGCCAGGCCCTTGGCGGCGTGGCGACAAGCGACGCGGTAAGACGGGTGCGAAAGGCGGTGTGGCATGCGGGCTCCGTGGGCAGTCGTCGGGGGGCGCGCCGTGACGAACGAAACCCCTCTGCACTATGGAACGAGATGCATAGCCAAAAGCTGCCATCGCGACCAAAAGATTTCGGCGGCGGCCGGGATGGCGACCGCTCAACCCGCCGTTACGCCCGCCTCCAGTTGCTCGGCCAGCAGGACGAAGCCGCGCCGATAGTGGATGCCGCAGCTCGGCTGCGCCGCGAAGGTGGCGCCGGCCAGCGCCCGCATCCGACGCGCGCCCGTTTCGTCGCCGAGCGCCAGCAAGGCGAGGCCCAGCCAGGCACGGCCCATCGTCAGGCCGGGGCCATGGGGATAGGGCCCGACCAGGACCTCGACGCTGCGCTGCAGATGCGGCAGCGCAGCGCCGGCAGCGCCGCGGCGGAGTCGCCCTCTTCGAGCTGCACCAGCGCAAGGTTGCGCTGCGCCATGTGCTTCATCGAGCCCCACACCTGCTCGTCCTGGTCTTGCGAGCCGACCACGCTTTCGAAGAGCACGCGGGCGCGACCGAACTGCTCGGCGCGCAGATGATTGGCACCGATCCGGTTGACGACCGAGGCGGTGTGCGGATGCTGGGCGCCGACCAGGCGCAGGTACTCGTCGCGCGTTCCCTCGAACACGCTGTTCGACGCCTCGTACTCGCCGCACTCCGACAGAAAGCGCGCGTGCAGGATCTGCGCCGGCGTGCGCATGAGGGTGTTCTCGACCTTGTCGCGAAACAGCGCCGCGGCCGCTTCGATCGGCTCGCGCGCGGCCGCGAGGTCACCGTCCTCGACGCGCGCCTCGGCCAGGTAGAGGGCGGCGGTCGCTGGATAGAGCGGCGAGACGGCATCGGCGCGGCGCGAGAAGACATCGCGGGCATGGCCGAGCAGCTCGAGGCCTTCTTCGCGCGCCGCGCCGGCGATGGCCAGCAATCGGCCGAGCTCGAGCTCGACGATGGCGGCGTCGAGGTCGGCGTCGCCGCCGGCGTCGCGAAAGAGAAGGCGGGCCGCCCGATACTGGCGCTCGGCTTCGCTCATCCGGCGCCCTTTGGCGAGCGCGCTCGCGAAGACATAGCGATGCCCGCCGACGATCGCCGAGCGCGCGCCATGCACGCCTTCCATGCGGGCGATCGCTTCCTCGAACAACGGAGCCGCTTCGGTCAACTGGTTCTCGAGCGCCATCAGGTCGGCGCGCTGGAACATGGCGGCGGCGTGGGCGCCCGCCGCGCCGGCGTCGGCCGCCTCAGGCGTCGCGAGCAGGGCGAGCGCAGCCTCGGCGTCGATGGCGGCCTGCCGCTTGTCGCCGAGCAGCGCGCGCAGCCGGGCCAGGTCGACGAGCAGGAGGACGAGCAGGCTGGGGCGCGCGGCCTTTTCGCGGCGCAGGCCGGCGACCGCGCTCTCCAGGACTTCCACCGCCTCGGCATTGCGCTCGGCCAGCGCCAGCCCCTGCGCCCAGCGTTGCGAGGCCCGTGCCCGCTCGTCGGCCGGGGCGTCGGTCTGCTGCAAGGCCTGCTGCCATTTGCGCGCGTACTCGATCGTCGCCTTGGCGTCGGAGAGATCGGCGAAGAGCGCGCTGACGACGTCGAACAGCTCGCTCTTCAGGGTCGGCTCGTCGGCGAAGCCGGCGTCGATCTTGCGAGCGCCGCGTTCGACGAACTGTTGCACCGTGAACCGGCCGAGCTGGATGCCGCCATCCTCCTCGAGGCTGCCCGACTTGAAGAAGCTGGTCAGGAGTCATGTCGCCGCTGCGTCGCACGCGCGAGTGAGCAAGGCGATGCAGCTCCGGGTAGAGCAGCGCGTAGAGCTCGCCGATCACTTCGGATTTGCCTTCCGCCAGTGCGGAAAGCAGCGTCGTCACCTGACTCATGAACTTCCCGTGATCCGGGCCGATTATCCCGCGCCGTTCCTCGATGGCATGGCCCCGGGTCGGGATTGCGCAGCGCGCCTCGACGACCTTCCTATAATCGACGTGTCGCCGAGTTATTGAACAACTTGCGGGGCGACGTGAAAAGAATTCCGCTAAAGCGTTCGCCGCTCTCCAGAGCCCAGGCCGGCAACGCGATCTCGATTGCGGGCCTGACGATTTTCAGCACTGGAGTACAGCGTGTCGAACGACTTCCTCTTCACTTCCGAATCGGTCTCCGAAGGCCACCCCGA
>JAYSMB010000608.1:0-6022 GCA_043725065.1 Burkholderiales bacterium | reverse complement strand
GGCACGGTCAGGTCGAGGGGCGGCGGAGCGGTCGCGCCGAGCGCCGCGTCGAACTCGGCCTGGCGTTCCACCCGCCCCTGCGCACGAGGAACGACGAGGTCGATCGGGTAGGCGTACTCGCTGTTCCAGTAGGTGTCGAACGATCCCGACAGCGCTTGCACGACCGGCCCGGCGGCAAGGATGTCGAGATCGACGAAATTGCGTGTGGTCGAGCGCATGAAGAGCCGCACCTGCGCGTTGTCGAACGCGGCCAGGCCCGAGAGCAGTTCGTCGACGCTGTCGCTGTGCAGATCGTCGACCAGAACGCGGACCCGAACGCCGCGCTCGGCGGCGCGTCGCAATGTGGCGAGCAGGTAGCGGCCGGTAGCGTCGCCCTGCCATTCGTAGTACTGCAGGTCCAGGCTCACTTGCGCGCGTTCGGCGAGCGACAGCCTGGCCTCGAGCGAGGCGGTGGCCACCGGAAGAAGCTGGAAGCCCGATTCGGCAAAGCCGGCCAGCGACGTGGCGGCAACCCGCTGCAAGGGCGTGCTGCCGTCGGCGACGATCGCCAGGGTCGGCGGCCCGGCCGTCAGTTTCGGCAGTGCGGCGCAAGAGACCAGGAGCGGCAGCGCAAGCAGCGCGAGTAGCGCGAGTAGCGCGAGTAGCGCGAGCAAGAGAGCGCGGCCTGGCGGTTGAATTCGATACTGCATGGCTGTGTCCCTTCGGTGCGCGCACCGACTGGAGGTGCACGCCTCCTGACGCAACGGACACCCGAAATCGACAAGCCGCACGAAAGGGAACAGGCCAGGCCTTACCCCGATATCTGGCGTCTCTTCGGGCCGCCGCGAACGGTACAGATATGGGCCCGGGTCGGCTATGCGCCGCCTGTGGGTCCGGCACCGCGCCGTGGTATGGCGGCGCAACTCGTACGCGCCCAAAGCTTGATCGATTTGCGACGATTTTCTGGTGGGCGGTGAGGGTTTCGAACCCCCGACCCCGACAGTGTGAATGTCGTGCTCTACCCCTGAGCTAACCGCCCGCGCGGCGCCGAAGAGGCGGCCTGCGGAAGAGAGTCATTGTGCCATGGCACCGAGCGTCATCGAGGGTGCGGTCCGCCACACGGCATGGCCGCCACTCGCCTTGTCGATCGCCACGAGGACCGCGACATGCGCTGCCGTTTCAGTCTCGTCGGCAACGATGACGATGAGCTCGAGCGCGCTGAAGTCGACCGGCCGCGCGGCCATGTCGGCGGCGAGCGCGTCGGCGGCGTCGATGACCAGCGAATTCTGGCCGCGAGTCATCCGCACGTAGACCTCGGCGAGCAGGCCGGCGTCGAGCAACGCGCCGTGCAGCTCGCGGCCCGAGTTGTTGACCTCGAAGCGCTTGCAAAGCGCGTCGAGCGAGTTCGACTTGCCCGGAAAGGTCTCGCGCGCCATCGACAGGCTGTCGACGACGCGGCCGACATGGCTGGCGAACGCCGGCCGATCGATGCGGCGCAGCTCGGCGTCGAGAAAGCCGAGATCGAATGCGGCGTTGTGGATGATGATCTCGGCGTCGCGCACGAACTCGATCAACTGGTCGGCGACGTGCCCGAACAGCGGCTTGTCCTTGAGAAACTCTTCCGACAGGCCGTGCACCTTGATCGCGTCCTGGTGACTGCGACGCTCGGGATTGACGTAGAAATGCAGGTTGTTCCCGGTCAGGCGCCGGTTCACGAGTTCGACACAGCCGATCTCGATGACGCGGTCGCCTGACTCGGGGCTGAGCCCCGTGGTTTCGGTATCGAGAAAGATCTGCCGCATCGCTCGCTTCGTCTCAGACGCGCTCGGGCGAAAGCGGCGCGCCCGGCGTGACGCGAGGATCCTGGCCGCGGCCCCACCACCAAAGCGCGGCACCTGCCACGATCATCGGCACGCACAGCCACTGGCCCATGCTCAGGCCGAGCGCGAGCAGACCAAGAAAGTTGTCGGGCTCACGGAAGAATTCGGCAAGGAAGCGCAGCAAGCCGTAGCCGACCAGAAAAGCGCCGGACACCTGGCCGAGGCCGCGCGGCTTCTTGCCGTAGATCCATAGCACGACGAACAGCAGCATGCCCTCGAGGGCGAACTGGTAGAGCTGCGACGGGTGACGTGGCAGGTTCGAGCCCGATTGCGGAAAGACCATGCCCCAAGGCAGATCGGCGCTCGAAAAACGTCCCCACAGTTCGCCGTTGATGAAGTTGCCGATGCGTCCGGCGGCAAACCCGGTGGGCACGCATGGCGCGACCAGGTCGGTGACTTCGAGAAAGTGGCGCTTGCGCGACCGCGCGAACAGCGCCATCGCCGCGATCACGCCGAGCAGGCCGCCATGAAACGCCATGCCGCCCTTCCAGACGGCAAAAACCTCGAGCGGGTGCGCCGCGTACCAGTCGGGCTTGTAGAAGAGGATATAGCCGAGCCGCCCACCGATCACGGTGCCGAGCACACCGGAGAACAGCAGGTCCTCGACGTCGCGCCGGGTCCAGCCGGTGGCCGCGAATTGCGGCAGCCTGGAGCGGCGGATCGCGAGAAAAAGAAAGAGCGCGAAGCCGACAAGGTAGGTGAGCCCGTACCAGTGGATGGCGATCGGCAAGCCGATCTTGGAGAGGTCGAGCGCAATCGGGTTGAACTGGGGGTGAACAAGCATGCGCGGATGATATCGAGCATGGGCAACGACCCTTCTTGAGCGAGACGAAGGAACAGGGCGCTACGATGAGATCCTTCGCTCCGCTCAGGATGACAGGTCCGCCATGCCGATCAATCGCCGCTCCCGCAACATCACCGAAGGCGTCGCGCGCGCTCCGAATCGCTCGATGTACTACGCCATCGGCTACGACGAGGGCGACTTCGCCAAGCCGATGATCGGCGTGGCCAATGGCCACTCGACGATCACGCCCTGCAACGCCGGCCTGCAAAAGCTCGCCGACGCCGCCGTCGCCGGCATCGAGGAAGCGGGCGGCAACGCCCAGATCTTCGGCACGCCGACGATCAGCGACGGCATGGCGATGGGCACCGAAGGCATGAAATACAGCCTGGTCTCGCGCGAGGTCATCGCCGATTGCATCGAGACCTCCGTCGGCGGCCAGTGGATGGACGGCGTGCTCGTCGTCGGCGGCTGCGACAAGAACATGCCGGGCGGAATGATGGGCATCCTGCGCGCCAACGTGCCGGCCATCTACGTCTATGGCGGAACCATCCTGCCGGGCCGCTACAAGGGCGAGGACCTGAGCATCGTCAGCGTGTTCGAGGCGGTCGGCCGCTTCACCGCCGGCACGATGAGCGCCGAAGACCTGGGCCAGATCGAACGCCGCGCCGTCCCCGGCACGGGCTCTTGTGGCGGCATGTACACCGCCAACACGATGAGCTCGGCGATCGAGGCGCTCGGCATGAGCCTGCCCGGATCGAGCACGATGGCCAACGTCCACGACGAGATCGTCGTCAGCGCCAAAGCGTCCGCTCGCGTGCTTGTCGAGGCCGTGCGCAAGAACCTGAAGCCGCGCGACATCGTGACGAGAAAGAGCATCGAGAACGCCGTCGCCGTGATCATGGCGATCGGCGGCTCGACCAATGCGGTGCTGCATTTCCTGGCGATGGCGCACGCCGCCGAGGTCGAGTGGACGATCGACGATTTCGAGCGCGTTCGCCAGAACGTTCCGGTGCTCTGCGACCTGAAGCCGTCCGGGCGCTACATGGCCGTCGACCTGCACCGCGCCGGAGGCATCCCGCAAGTAATGAAGGTGCTGCTCGAGGCGGGCCTGTTGCATGGCGACTGCATCACGATCACCGGCAAGACCGTCGCCGAGTCGCTTGCCGAGATCCCGGTCGCGCCCCGTGCCGACCAGGACGTGATCCGGCCCATCGGCAGACCGATGTACCCGCACGGCCACCTGGCGATCCTCAAGGGCAACCTCTCGCCCGAAGGCGCGGTCGCCAAGATCACCGGGCTCAAGAACCCGGTCATCACCGGGCCGGCGCGCGTTTTCGAAGACGAGCAGTCGGCGATGACCGCGATCCTCGATCGCCGCATCGTCGCCGGCGACGTGATGGTACTGCGCTACCTCGGCCCGAAGGGCGCGCCCGGCATGCCGGAAATGCTGGCGCCGACCGGCGCACTGATCGGCCAGGGCCTGGGCGAATCGGTCGGTCTCGTCACCGACGGGCGTTTCTCGGGCGGCACCTGGGGCATGGTGGTCGGGCATGTGGCGCCCGAAGCTTTCGCCGGCGGCGCGATCGCGCTGGTCGAGGAAGGCGACTCGATCACGATCGACGCGCATCGCCTCCTGGTGCAACTCAACGTCGACGACGCCGAGATTGCCCGGCGTCGCGCCGCGTGGGTTGCGCCGAAGCCGCGCTACACGCGGGGCGTGCTGGCCAAATTCGCGAAGAATTCGTCGAGCGCGAGCCTCGGCGCCGTGCTCGACGGCGATTGATCAGCGCTGCTGCTGCTTCTGCGCCTTGCGACGAGCGCGGGTGTCCATGCCGAGGGAGACGAGGTTTTCCTGACGGCGGGCCTTCTTCTTGGCGTCCATCCGCTCCATTTCGCGACGCTTGTTGAGGCCGGACAAGTCGGAGTAGACCCACCACACCACGGCGAAGAGAAAGGGCAGGACGAACTTCCAGAGATCGCCGAAGACCTCCCAGTTCCACGCCCCGAACGGCCCGATGTTGGCGACGTTGAGAACGATCAGCACGATGCCGATGACGACGAACAGCATGGAATTCTCCCGGCCCGAAACCGCGGTTGCGAGGCGACCGCGCGGTCGACGCGAGGATTCCTTGCGACCGCTATGCTGATGGTAGCCGAGCGCGGCGTCGCCCTGCCACCGAGGAGCTGCATGAAACCCATCGTCTTTGCCCCGTTCGTGATCGCTTGCATGACTGCGGCTCCGGCATGGGCCAACCCGGAACTGGCGCACAAGAAGAACTGCATGGCCTGCCATGCCGTCGGCCAGAAGGTGATCGGCCCGGCTTACAAGGATGTCGCCGCCAAATATGCCGGCCAGCCCGACGCCGTGGCCCGGCTCTCGCAGAAGGTGATGAAGGGCGGAACGGGCGTCTGGGGTGTTGCCGTGATGCCGGCCAATCCGCAGGTCAACGAAGCCGAGGCGAAACAGCTCGTTCAGTGGATCCTGTCCCTGAAGTGACTCTTCCTCAGGCCGGCGACGCGATCGCCGCGCGCACTTCGGGCGAAAGAGCGAAGCGCTCGCCGTAGCGGTCGGCGAGTTCATCGGCGCGAGCGAGATAGCGCTCGCGGCCTTCGGAGACGATGAATTGGATCGCACCTCCCGTCCAGGCCGGAAAGCCGATGCCGAAAATGGAGCCGATGTTGGCCTCGTGTGCGCTCGTGAGCACGCCTTCGGCGAGGCAACGCGCGGTCTCGATCGACTGGCGGTAGAGGAAGCGGCGGCTCAGCATCTTGATATCGGGCATCGGTGCGGCAGAGGCAGAGTCCGAGGGCGCTTCGAACAGCGTCTTCAGCCCCGGCCACAGGCGCTTGGCTCCGCCCTGGGGATAGTCGTAGAAGCCGCCGCCACCGGCGCGACCCGGGCGCTTCAGTCCCTTGACCATTCTTTCGACGAGCTGCTCGCCGGCCGACATCGCGTGGCTCTTGCCTTCGGCGGCGAGGTCGGCGCGCGTCTGATCCATCACGTGAACCGAGAGCGAGAGCGAGGTTTCGTCGAGCACCGCCAGCGGCCCGACCGGCATGCCCGCGGCGAGCGCCGCGTGTTCGATGAGCGGGGCCGCGATGCCTTCGGCCAGCATCGCGGCGCCTTCCATCACGAAGGTGCCGAACACACGGCTGGTGAAGAAGCCGCGCGAGTCGTTGACGACGATCGGCAGCTTGCCCAGCGCAAGCACCACGTCGAAGGCGCGCGCGACCGTTTCATCGGAAGTCGCCGCGCCGCGGATGATCTCGACCAGCTTCATCTTGTGCACCGGCGAGAAGAAATGCAGACCGACGAACTTCTCGGGCCGTGCGCTCGCCAAAGCCAGGCCCGAGATCGGCAGGGTCGACGTGTTCGATG
>JAYSMB010000607.1:0-3602 GCA_043725065.1 Burkholderiales bacterium | reverse complement strand
GGCGTGCTGTTCGGCTCCGGCTCGCTCGGCGGCGCGGTGCGCTACCTGTTCGCCAAGCCGCGCCTCGACAGCTTCGATGCCAGCTTGAAGGGCGAATACGCCAAGGCGAGCGGCGGCAGCAGCAAGCCCTCGGAGTTCGGCATGATCAACGTGCCGCTGGCCAGTGGCGTGGCGGCGCTGCGCGTCGTCGTCTTCGACCGCCGCGATCCCGGCTACATCGACAACCTCGGCACCAACCACAAGGACGCCAACGACGTGCATCAGACGGGCGGCCGCTTCCTAATCACCATCAAGCCGTCGAGCGATTTCGCGGCGACGCTCGTCGCGAGCACGCAGGACACCAAGCAGGGCGACACCTTCAGCGTCTCGCCCGACCCGACGAAGCTCGAGCACACGGCGCCCAACGACTCGCGCCACCACGTGCGCAACGATTTCTACAGCCTGACGGCGGACTGGAACTTCGGGCCGGCGACGCTGACCTCGATCAGCGGCTACTGGCACAACAAGACCGATGCGCTGATCGACGACACCGAGCTGTTCGGCAGCGTCGGCCTCGTGTTGCCACAGGTCTACCGGCCGCAGTCGGCGCAGGACCATGCGACGTCGCAGGAAATCCGCATCGCCAGCAACCCGGGCGGCCCGCTCAACTATGTCGCCGGCGTGTTCTATCAAAAGAGCCACGGCAGCTTCGCCGGCAAGCAGATCGATCCCTCGGCCGCGTTCGGCGTCACCGACCTCGTCGACCTGACCACCGAAGGCGGCGGCACCGAGAAGGCGCTTTTCGCGGACACCGAGTACACGTTCGGCGGCGGCTGGAGCGCCGGCGTCGGCGCGCGCTACTACCGTACCTCGACCGAGGGGTCGCAGGCCGGCACGATCTTCGGCGGCCCGGCTGGCTTCACCCTGCCCGACAGCAACGACCACGGCGTGACGTCGAAGTTCACTGTCAAGTACCGCTTCGGCGACAACCTCTGGTACGCGCTCGCATCCAAGGGCTATCGCTATGGCGGCTCCAACCCGCCGCCCAAGTCGACGATCTTCAAGTCGGACTCACTCTGGAACTACGAGACGGGCCTGCGCCTGGCGCCGGCCGATGGTCTGCAGGTCGACCTGACTGCCTTCGTGCTCGACTGGAAGAACGCGCAGTTCACCTTCTTCGAGGTTGTCAACATGCTGCCGAGCGCGGGCATCGGCAACGTTGGCAAGGCGCGCAGCGTCGGCCTCGAGGCGGCGCTGCGCTATCGCATCAACAGCGCCTTCGACTTCTCCGCCTCGGCCGCGTACATCGATGCCAAGACGAAGACCGACGTGCTGATCCCCTCGGGCGGCCCGACCTCGGTGACGGCGCCCTCGGGCTCGCGCTTGCCTGGCACGCCCAGGCTGCAGACCGCGTTGCAGGGCAACTACCGCTTCCAGGCGCCGATGGACTGGGCCGGCCGCTTCAACGCCACCTACACGCACGTCGGCAGCCGCGTCATGTTTCTCGGCGGCAACAAGCCGGCCGAGGCCTACGACACGGTCGACGTCGGTCTCGACTTCACGCATACGAACTGGACGGTCGGCTTCGGCGTCGCCAACGTCGGCAACGAGAACGGCGTGCTCAGCATCACCGGCGCGCCGGCCGGCGTCGGCGCCTTCGCACAGTACTTCCTGCAGCGGCCGCGCACGTATACCGTATCGCTGCGCTACGACTACTGACGACCTTGCACCCCGACGCCGCGCCCGCTCTCGATTCGCCCGCTTCCTGGCGGGTGCTCGCGGGCGCCGGCACGATGTTCGTGTTCAGCGTGCAGGCGCTGTTCGGTTCGACCTTCGGCCTGTTCATGGTGCCCTTGCAGCAGGAGCTTGGCTGGGGCCGCGCCGACATCGCCTTCTCGCTGACGATGACGACGGGGGTGGCCTGGCTCTCGCTTCTCTTCGCCGGCTGGCTCGCCGATCATGCGCGCCTGCGGCCACTGCTATTCACCGGCGTCGTCCTCGGCGCCGCCAACCTCGCCGCCTTTGCGCTGATGACACAGCTCTGGCACTTCTACGTGCTCGTCCTCGCGCTGGCCTTCGCGGCGCTCGGCGCCTCGCCGCTGATCCTCTCCAAGCTCGTTCAGGGCTGGTTCGAGAGGCGCCTGGGCAGCGCCCTCGGCATCCTGTTTTCGTGCGCCTCGATCGGCGCTGTGCTGCACCCGCTCATCATCACCGCCGTCATGCAGCACGGCGGCTGGCGCCAGGCGTTCGTGTGGATGGGAGCGATGGCGCTCGGCGGTGGCTTGCTGGCGTCGTGATCGCGGTGCGCGAGCCGGTGCGAGCCTTCGTCGCCGCGACCGCGACCGCCGTGAAATCGGGCGCGCCCAAGCTGCCAATGGTCGCCTTCCTCGGCGACCGCACCTGGTGGACGCTGGCGGCCTGGAACCTGCTGTTCGGCTTCGGCGGCGGCGCGGTCGGCATCCACTATGCGGCGCTGCTGCACGACCGTGGCGTCGACGCGGTCAACATCGGCCTGGCCGTCAGCATGATCGGCGCCAGCCACTTCGTGGGCAACCTCTTCGCCGGCTGGCTCGTGGATCGCCTGGCGCCGCAGCGCATGGCCTGGCTGCTCATGACCTTGCCCCTGACGGCGGCGCTGCTGTTGCTCGCCGGCGGGCAGCTTTCGGTGTTGCTGCTCGCCGCGGCGGTGCTCGGCTTGGCGACCGGCAGCGACGGTTGCCTCGGCGCCTTTCTCGTCCGCTACTACTTCGGCGCCCGTCTCTACGGACAGGCGAGCAGCACGCAGATGCTCGCCACCGCCATCGGCGCCGGCCTGGCGCCGTGGCTCTCGGGCCTGATGCGCGATCGCACCGGCGACTATCAGCTGTCGCTGATGTGCGCCGCCGCCGCCTTCGCACTGGCCATCGTCGCCGGCTGGCTGCTGCCCACGAGCGGTCACTCGCCGGCGCCGGACGAGGCACCGACGCCGCAACCGGTGCCGGCATGAGCGCGCATGGCCGCTCCAAAGCGCTCATCCCGGAGCGCGCAGCGCGGAGGGTAGTCCAGTGAACGTGCTGCTGGCGCTGTTTTCTCGCGATGCGAGCGGCCTGCTCGTCGCGTCGCTGGTGGCGGTGCTTGGCGTCGCGTTGCGCGCGCTCGGCGCACCGGGTGCGGTCATGGCGCTCTTCGTCGCGATCGGCATCGTCCTCGCGGTCGCCTCGCTGCGTCATCTGGCGACGCTGGCCGCCGCGCGTCGCGCCACGCCGCCGCCAGGGCGGCTCGTCGACCTCGGCGGCTATCGCGTCCACGTGCTCGCCGAAGGCACGGTCGGCGATGGCCAGCCGCCGGTCGTCTGGTTCGTCGGCGGCCACGCCAGCGGCTTCGCGATCCACCACCTGCACCGCGCCTTTCGCGGCGAGACGCGCTCGATCCTGATCGACCGGCCCGGCACTGGCTGGAGCGATGTCGGCCCGTTCCCGCGCACGACCGCGCGCGAGGCCGAGGAGGTGGTGCTCGCGCTCGAGCGCGCCGGCGAGAAAGGTCCCTTCGTCTGGGCCGGCCATTCGTTCGGCGGCTTGCTCGCGGCCAACGTCGCACGGCGGCGGCCCGACCTCGTGCATGCGCTGGCGCTGCTCGACCCGACG
>JAYSMB010000606.1:0-2539 GCA_043725065.1 Burkholderiales bacterium | reverse complement strand
GAACTCAAATTAAGCCGCGGAACAACCAAAATACTGAGGCGTGACAAGCACTTGGCGTAGTCGCGGTGCCTACAGGATGGGAGGAACTTCAGTCTAGGCGCCGACACGGCGACGGTGCGATCTCCTACGCTGGTCTCGCTGCCCGACATGGCGTGCTTTCGCACACCGGCACCGGCGGCGCGGGAGAAGGTCATGAATCGCTGGATCGGGCTCGCCGGAGCATGTGTTTTCCTTGCCCATGGCATTGCTGCCGCAGGAGAGTCGGTCTACGTCAGCGAGCCGCTGCGCGCCGGGATGCAGAAGGTCTCGACCGCGGCCGATTCGCGTTCGTACAGGCTCGACGCCGCGCGCTACCTTTACGACGCCTATGCGCCGCGCATCTTCAAGGGACGGCTGCCGCCTCTGATCCATGCCGTCGTCGTCGTCGAGACCACGGTCGACGAAAGCGGCCGCGCCAGCGACGTGAGGGTCGTTCGCGGCCCATCGCACGCGCCCGACGTGAGCGCCGCCGTGATCGAGATGATCCGCCGCGCCAGCCCCTTGCCGACGCCGACGCGGCTAGCCGGAAGCTTCAAGTTCACCGAAATCTGGCTCGTTACCAAAGACGGCCGGTTCCAGCTCGATGCCTTGACCGAAGGCCAGAACTGACCGACGGCCACCTCACATCCCGGCGGTAAACCCGCCGTCGACGTACAGGATCTGCCCGGTCACGAACCCGGATGCCGACGACGCGAGGAACACCACGGTGCCGGCCAGCTCCTCGGGCACCGCCCAGCGCCCCGCCGGCGTGCGCTTCTCGACCCAGGCGCTGAATTCCGGGTTCGCAGTCAGCGCCGCGTTCAGCTCGGTCCGAAAGAAGCCGGGCGCGATCGCGTTGACCTGGATGCCGTGCGGCGCCAGCTCGACGGCCAGGCCGCGCGTGAGCATCGCGATGCCGCCCTTGCTGGCCTGATACGGCACCGTCGTGGGTCGCGCCAGGCTAGACATCAGCGAGGCGATGTTGATGATCTTGCCGGACCGGCGTGTCTTCATCGCCGGGATCACGGCGCGGGCCAGGAAGAAGGGCGCGTCGAGGTTGGTCGCCATCACGCGGCGCCAGTCGGCGTCGCTGAACTGCTCGATCGGCGCGCGATGCTGCACGCCGGCGTTGTTGACCAGGATGTCGACCGCGCCAAAGCGGACGATGACATCGGCGATGCCGGCGTTGACCGCCGCCGAATCGGTCACATCGAAGACGGCCGTTTCGGCCTGCAAGCCGTCGCTCCTCATGGCTGCCACAGCGGCATCGAGCTTGTCGATGCCGCGGCCGTTGAGGACGACCCGGGCGCCGGCTTCGGCAAGGCCGCGCGCCATCGCCAGGCCGAGACCCGAACCGCCGCCGGTGACGAGCGCGGTCTTGCCGTCGAGATCGAAGGTCGCCGCGGTCATAGAAGAACCTCCGCGCTTTGCGCTCCGGTATTCGCCTTGGGAACGGCCCGGCGGCTCACGGCACCGGCGACAGCAGGGGCCGGCCGGCGAAATGCGCTTCGAGGTTGCCGAAGGCGCGGTCGGCCATCGCCCGGCGTGTCTGCCAGGTGGCGCTGCCGACGTGCGGCGTGACGACGACGTTGTCGAGCGCGAGCAACGCGGCCGGTACGTTCGGCTCGTTCTCGAACACGTCCAGGCCGGCGCCGGCGATCGTGCCGCTCTGCAAGGCCTCGATCAAGGCGGCTTCGTCGACTACCGAGCCGCGCGCAACGTTGACGAGGTAACCGTCCTTGCCGAGCGCACGCAGCACCTTGGCGTCGATCAGCTTGCGCGTTCCCGCGCCGCCCGGCGTGATGACAACGAGAAAATCGACTTCAGCGGCAAGCGCTTCGGCGCTCGGAAAGTAGCGGTAGCCGTTGCTCGGCTTTTCGCTGCGCGCGGTGTAGGCGATCGACATGCCGAAAGCTTCGGCGCGCTTCGCGATCGCGGCGCCGATCCTGCCCAGCCCGACGATGCCCAGCCGCGCACCGCTGACCTTGCGCGCGAGCGGCATCGGCCCGCTCGCCCATTTGCCCTCGCGCACATAGCGATCGGCCTGCGGAATGCGCCGCGATACGGCCAGCACCAGCCCGATCGCGAGATCGGCCACTTCGTCGTTCAGCACATCGGGCGTGTTGGTGACGGCGACGCCGCGCTCGCGCGCCGCGGCGACATCGATGCCGTCGTAGCCGACGCCGAAGACCGAGACGATTTCGAGCGCCGGCAACTGCGCGATCAGCTCGCGCGACACTTCGGATTCGCCGCTTGCCGAGATCGCACGGATTCGCGGCGCGACGGCCGCGAACGCGGTCGGGTCCGACTGGTGAATGCGCTCGTGTACGCGAAAAGCCGCGCGCAGCGATTCCATCATCGGCGGCCAGAGCTTGGCGACGACGAGTACCTCGGGCTGCTCGTCCCTGGCAAAAGGTGGAGTTGGTGTCATCGGCAAGTCTCCGGTGTCGGTGTCAGGTGCAGAAAGCGGTCTTGGCGCAAGCGTTCCGGAATGTTGCCGGCGGCAAAGAAACGCAGCTCG
>JAYSMB010000605.1:0-2600 GCA_043725065.1 Burkholderiales bacterium | reverse complement strand
CGCGTCAAGGGTGCCGCGCGCTGTCCATGCCGCTCCGGCGCTGACGACGCAGATCGCGATGCCCGCCGCCAGTCCGCGCCATGGCCACGGCGCGGACTCCCGCTTCAACGGCAGGCGCAACGGCAAGGGTTCGTCGAGAACCGGGTTCAGCAAAGCGCGCAGGCCCTCGGTCTGGCGCCGCCAGTCGGCGACTCGCGAGCGCTCTTCGTCGTGCGTGGCGAGGTACTGCTCCACCTCCGCCCGACGGGCAGTCGAAAGCTGCCCATCGGCATAGGCATGCAGATCAGCTTCGGCGATGGGCGGCGGCCCGCTGGCCGGGCTGCCTTTCGGGGGATCGGGTCTTGTCTCGTCCATGTCACTTCACACGCTGGAGTTTCGAAGCGACCGCGCCGGGTGCCTCGTGTCCCTGCAACTCGGCACGCAAGCGCGCGCGGGCCCGCGACAGCCGCGACATCACCGTGCCGACCGGCACGCCAACGGTACGCGCGATTTCGGCGTAGCTCAGCTCTTCCACGCCGACGAGGAGAAGCACTTCGCGCTGTTCTGGCGCCAGCAGCCGCAGCACGCGATCGAGATCGCGAAGCTCGAGCCGGTCGGTCTGCGTCGCGCGATCGGAAACGTCGGGCAGATCGTCGCCTGCCGAGTGCTCGGGCCGACTGCGTTGCGCACGCAAGCGATCGACGAACTGGTTGTGCATGATCCCGAACATCCAGGCGCGGATTTCGCCGCGCTGGTGCCACATCGAGAAGCGCCGCCAGGCACGCTCAAGCGTGTCCTGCACGAGGTCGTCGGCGCGGTCGGGGTCGGCCGTCAGCCCGCGCGCATAGCGGCGCAGGCTGGGGATGCAGGCGACGATCTCGGCTTCGTCCTTGGCACGCATGGGCGATCAGCGTACGCGCGGCACCGGGCCGCGACCGGTCACTTGATGACGTGCCACACATCCCTGAAGTTGTCTCCCATCATGTCGCCCGCTTTCTTGTCGACCGAGTAGAGATAGACCGGCTTGCCTTTGTAGGCCCATTGCTTGGCGCCGTCGTCGCGCGTCACGATCGTGAGGTCGCCTTCGGGCTTGGCATCGGCCGCGGCCATCGCCGGCGGCCAGAGTGCGGCGCAGGGGCCGTTGCACATGCTTTTGCCGCTGCCGGCGGTGTCGCGGTCGAAGTTGTAGAGCGTCATGCCGGACGTGCTGACGAGCATGCCGCCCGACATCTTCGCCGCGGGCTCGGCGTGTGCGAGCGCGGCAGTTAGACAGAGGAGGGCGGCGGACAGGAGACGAGCTTTCATGGAGGCCTTTCGGAGTTGACGAGGAACGAGACATGGACGTATCGACCGGCTTGCCTATTCCATTGCCTAAAGAAAAAAGGGCCGGCTCGCGCCGGCCCATTCGTCTTCCCGAGGAAGCGTCTCAGTTCGACGCGGCGCTCGCGGCCGGAGCGGGAACGACCAGGGTCGTTGCCGACGCCGCATCGCTTGCCGGGACGACCGCGGGCGCGACCATGGCCGCAGCGGGCATCGTGTGCGTCACGGTGGCGGTGGAGGCGGTCGCCATCGGCAGCAGCGGCACGATCAGCAAGGCGACGATGTTGATGATCTTGATCAGCGGGTTCACTGCCGGGCCGGCGGTGTCCTTGTAGGGATCGCCAACCGTGTCGCCAGTGACCGCGGCCTTGTGCGCCTCGCTGCCCTTGCCGCCGAAGTGACCGTCTTCGATGTATTTCTTGGCGTTGTCCCAGGCGCCGCCGCCGGTGCACATCGAGATCGCGACGAACAGGCCGGTGACGATGGTGCCCATCAGCAAGCCGCCGAGGGCGGCCGGACCGAGCAACAGGCCGACCACGATCGGTGCCACGACCGGCAGCAGTGACGGGATGAACATTTCCTTGATCGCCGCGGTGGTCAGCATGTCGACCGCTTTGCCGTACTCCGGCTTGCCGGTGCCGTCCATGATGCCCTTGATCTCGCGAAACTGACGCCGCACTTCGACGACCACGGCTCCGGCGGCGCGGCCGACGGCCTCCATCGCCATCGCGCCGAACAGGTAGGGAATGAGGCCACCGATGAACAGGCCGACGATGACTCGCGGTTCACTCAGATCGAATGACCCGTGCCAGCCGCGACCGGCCAGCGAGTGCGTGTAGTCCGCGAACAGCACCAGCGCGGCGAGACCGGCCGAGCCGATCGCGTAGCCCTTGGTCACGGCCTTGGTCGTGTTGCCGACGGCGTCGAGCGGATCGGTCACGTCGCGCACGCTGGCCGGCAACTCGGCCATTTCGGCGATGCCGCCGGCGTTGTCGGTGATCGGCCCGTAGGCGTCGAGGGCGACGACGATGCCGGCCATGCTCAGCATCGATGTCGCCGCGACGGCGATGCCGAACAGCCCGGCCAGCCAGTACGACACCAGGATCGCCACACAGACGAACAGCACGGGCCAGGCTGTCGAACGCATCGAGACGCCGAGGCCGGCGATGATGTTGGTGCCGTGACCGGTGGTCGACGCTGCGGCGACGTGCTGCACCGGCGCGTACTGGGTGCCGGTGTAATACTCGGTGATCCACACCAGGAACGCGGTCAGCACGAGGCCGACGACGGCGCTGCCGTAG
>JAYSMB010000604.1:0-3063 GCA_043725065.1 Burkholderiales bacterium | reverse complement strand
CTCGGCCTGCTCGAATCCGTGCTCCGTCAGCAGCCAGCCGCCGGCTCGCAAGGGATGCCCGATACCGGCGACGATCGCTCGTAGCGCGGCCAGCCCATCGCGGCCCGACGCCAGCGCGGGCAAGGGTTCGTGATGCAAAGCGGCGAGGCACGGATCGCTTTCGCGCACATAGGGCGGGTTGGTGACGACAAGATCGAAGCGCCTGCCTTCGAGCCCCTGCCACCACGAGGCCTCGATCCATTCGACCTCGAGCGACAGGTGGTTGGCGTTGCGACGCGCGACAGCGAGCGCGGCCGTGCTCGCGTCGGTCGCGGTGACGCTGGCTTGCGGACGTGCGTGCTTGATCGCGAGCGCGATCGCGCCGCTGCCGGTGCCGAGATCGAGCACTTCGGCGTGTGTGCCGAGTCTCGGCAAAAGGTCAATCGCCCAGTCGACAAGCAACTCGGTCTCGGGTCGCGGCACGAGCACGTCGGACGTGACCTCGAACGTCAGTCCATGAAACTCCTTCTCGCCGAGCAGGTAGGCGAGCGGCTCGCCTTCGGCGCGACGCTCGAGCCATGCCGCCCAGCGAGCGGCAAGCTCCGGGGCGAGCAGGGCGTCGTCGTGAGAGATGAGTTGCGTGCGCGTGCCGCCGAGCAATCGGGCGAGCATCAGCTGGGCGTCGAGCGATGCGATGCCACGCATCCGCGCCTGTTCGAGCGCCGCTCTGACCGAGCCCGCTCCGCTCACGCCTCGCCGCTCTCGAGGGCGGACAGTTGCTCGGCCGCCTGCGCTGCCTGAAGCGCCGCGATCACCTCGCCGAGATCGCCGTCGAGGATCGCCTGCAGTTTGTAGAGCGTCAGGCCGATGCGATGGTCGGTGAGGCGGCCCTGGGCGAAGTTGTAGGTGCGGATCCGATCGCTGCGGTCACCCGTGCCAACCAGGCTCTTGCGCGTCGCCGCTTCCTTGGCAGCGCGTTCCGAGCGCTCCTTTTCTCGCAGCCGCGCAGTCAGCACCGCTATCGCCTTGGCCTTGTTGCGATGCTGGGAACGATCGTCCTGGCACTCGGCGACGATGCCGGTGGGCAGATGCGTGATGCGGATTGCGCTGTCGGTCTTGTTGACGTGCTGGCCGCCGGCGCCGCTGGCGCGGAAGGTGTCGATGCGCAATTCGCTTGGATCGAGTGTCAGCTCTTCGGTCGCGTCCGGCTCGGGCAGAACGGCGACGGTGCAGGCGCTGGTGTGGATGCGCCCTTGCGTCTCGGTCACCGGGACGCGCTGCACGCGGTGGCCTCCTGACTCGAACTTCAGCTGGGCGTAGACCGAGTCGCCTTCGATCCGAAAGACGACTTCCTTGTAGCCGCCAAGGTCGCTCGCGCTTTCCGACATCACCTCGGTCTTCCAGCCTTGCCGTTCGGCGAAGCGCAGGTACATGCGGGCGAGCTCGGCGGCGAACAGGGCCGATTCGTCGCCGCCGGTGCCGGCGCGGATCTCGAGAAAGACGTTGCGCGTGTCGTCCGGGTCGTGCGGCAGGAGCGCCGCCTGCAAGGCGAGCTGAAGGCGTTCGAGGTCGGCACGGGCGGCGCTGGCTTCGTCGCCGGCGAGCCGGGCCATGTCCGGTTCGCCGGCGGCCTCGGCCAGCATCTCTTCGGCCGAGGCGAGCTCGCGCTCGCGGCTCTGGAAGCGATCGAACAGCGCGACCAGGTCGGCGGCCTCGGCGTGCTCGCGGCTCAACTCGCGGTAACGCTTCATGTCGGCTGCGATCGCCGGGTCGGCCAGCGTGGCCTCGAGCTCCGACAGGCGAAGCGCCAGGCGTTCGAGCTGCTGGCGAAGGGACGGTTTCATGGGCGACGGGGAAGTGGAACAGGCGGCACGGCCGGCGACGGCGGCCGCGCGTCGCGGCGCCGGTCACGATCGCTGTCGGCCCGAGCTTTGGAGACTACCGCGGACCAACCCAGGGCCGGCCGCCGACGTGGCACCGGCCGGTGCAAGCTGCTCGACGAAGGCTGCATCGACCGTTCCTTCGCCGCCCCTGCCGTGCTGCGACTGCCAGGGTGGCGCCGTACCCCAGGCCCAAGCGACGGTCCTGGCCGCTAACGCATTGTTAACGCTGCATCCGTACAAACACGGTCAGGCGGGCTGATGCGGGTCCGGATTCGAGGGGCGGCCATGACGACAAGTTGGATTCGGGCGGTAGTGGTGGCGGGGCTCGTGGCCTCGCTGGCGGCCTGTGGCGGAGGCGGCGACGATCCATCGGCAAGCCCGGAGGCCGCGACCATCGGTGCGGCCGGGGGCACAGCGCTCGGCGAGGGTGGCGCACGAGTCGTGTTTCCGAAGGACGCGCTGTGCAGCGAAACGAGCGTGCGGATCGCAAGGGATTCGACCGGCGCGCCACCGCTGCCGGCCGGAGCAACGCCCGCCGGTGCAGTGTTCTCGATCACACCGCACGGCGAGGCCTTCGCCGTGCATGCCGAGGTGTCGATTCCGGTCGAGATCACCGAAATCGCAGACAACCAGCAACTGCTCCTTGTCACTGCCGAGCCCGGAGACACGCAGTGGCGCGTGCTCTCGGGCGCGACCTACGCCAACGGTGTCCTGCGTGCGCCGGTGATGCACTTCTCCTTCTTCCAGGCGATCGTCCTGACCAACCTGTCGATGCCGACGCTCGTGACCACCTTGGGGAGCGGCGGTTACGACGACTCAGTCAGGGCGATCTCCAACAACGTGGGCGGCGCCGGCATCGGCCGCTTCTCGCCCGATTTCGAGTTCACTCAGGACACATGGCTTCAATACTCCGCCGCGTACCTGCAAGCCAAGCTCACTTTCCCGGCGCCGCCGCTGGCGGTCAGGTCTGGGTTGCCCAGCCCGCCACCGCCGCGGACTTGCCTGCCAACCTCGCTCGGTCATACCGGTGCGGCCTGGCGCTTCCTGCGCAACGGCACCCAGGCCCTGTCACCCGATGTCATTCACATCCCCATCTTTCAGGTGTCGGATGGTTACTACCCACACTTCGACAATCAAATCCGCTTCGATGGCGCTAGCCGCCTGTTCGGCTCCGGCCAGGAACCGGGTTTCGGCGCTGTGC
>JAYSMB010000603.1:0-3939 GCA_043725065.1 Burkholderiales bacterium | reverse complement strand
CGTCGGGTTCGCCTGGCGACTGGCAGCCGACCTGGCCGGGCGTGGCGAGGCCGTGTGCCTCGCCGTCGACGATCCGCGGGCGCTGGCCTGGATGGCGCCGAACGGCGCATCGGGGGTCGAGGTGGTCGCCTGGGACCACGAGGCGGCGGCCTTGGGCGACGTGCTGGTCGAGACCTTCGGCTGCGGGTTTCCCGAACGGGTCGTCGCGAAGCTCGAGACGGCACAGGCGCGCCCGGTCTGCATCAACGTCGAGCATTTGAGTGCCCAGGCCTTTGTCGAGCGCTCGCACGGCCTGCCTTCACCGCGATTTTCCGAGGTCGGCGAACCACGGCCGACCTGGTTTTTCTACCCCGGCTTCAATGAGCGTACCGGTGGCTTGCTGCGTGAACCGGGATTGCTCGAACGGCGGCACAACTTCGGCGATGGCCTTGACTGGCTCGCTGCCAAAGGCATCGAGCGTCGCGAAGGCGAGCGTTGCGTGAGCCTCTTCTGCTATCGCAATCCGGCGGTCGACGCGTTGCTGAACACGCTTGCCGAAGAGCCGACCGTGCTCCTGCTCGCTCCCGGCGTCGCCACGGACCAGGGGCTCGCCCTCCTCGGCCCCCGCCTGCGACGCGGCGCCCTTCGCGCCCTCCGCCTGCCCGCTCTCACGCAGCCCGAGTTCGATCGTCTGCTCTGGTCCTGTGACCTCAATTTCGTGCGCGGCGAGGATTCACTTGCCCGCGCGATCTGGGCCGGCGCGCCTTTCGTCTGGCAGATCTATCCGCAGGACGATGGCGCGCACGCCGCGAAGCTGGACGCGTTTCTCGATCGCTTTCTGCATGGCGCGCCCGCGCCGCTCGCTGCTGGCACCCGTGAATTGTTCGCGCGCTGGAACGGCATGCGCGAAGGCGCCGAGGCGACCCGCTTCGGGTTGCCCGACGCCACGGCGTGGGCCGCGCACTGCCGCGCGTGGCGCGACCGCCTTGCGACGCAGCTCGATCTGACCGCCGGCCTGCTCGAATTCGCCGCGTCGAAACGCTAGAATCAAAGGCTTTGCGCCGGGCGTGGGCCAACGCGCAATCCTTTCTCAACGTACAGATCCCCGACCATGAAAATCGCTCAGGAAATTCGCGCCGGCAACGTCATCATGCACGGCAAGGACCCGATGGTCGTGCTCAAGACCGAGTACAGCCGCGGCGGGCGCAACTCGGCCACCGTGCGCATGAAGCTGAAGAGCCTGCTCAGCAATTCCGGCACCGAAGTCGTCTTCAAGGCAGACGACAAGATGGACCAGGTCATCCTCGACAAGAAGGAGTGCACCTACTCCTACTTCGCCGACCCGATGTACGCGTTCATGGACGCCGAGTACAACCAATTCGAGGTCGAGTCCGAGAACATGGGCGATGCGATCCAGTACCTCGAGGACGGCATGCCGGTCGAGGTCGTGTTCTATGACGGCAAGGCGATTTCGGTCGAACTGCCCACCTCGGTGGTCCGCGAGATCGTCGACACCGAACCTGCCGTCAAGGGCGACACCTCCGGCAAGGTGCTGAAGAACGCCAAGCTGGCGACCGGTCTCGAGATTTCGGTGCCTCTGTTCGTGCAGACCGGCGACAAAGTCGAGATCGACACCCGGACCCACGAGTACCGCAAACGGGTATAACGAGTGAAGGGACGCTTCGCTGGAATCAGCGGGCCCGCCTCGGCGGGCCCTTCTCTTTGTGCGCTACGCGCGATGCCTTTTGATTTCAACCAAGTCAGCGTGCCGTTCCGGATGCGGCCGGGGCTGCGGCGCATCGCGCCCGGCAGCGCGCAGCTGACACGGAGCCGGCAGAACGGCCGGCACTTGCGCGAGAAGATGGCGGTGCTGGCGAGTACCGCGAATGAAGCGCTGGTGGCCACAACGGGATTCGACGCCGGCCCTGCCCTGCACGCGATCGCCCGTGAAGCCGCGCTGGCCTCTCCGCCGGCATTCACGTTCGAAGCCGCAAACGATTGCAGTGCACCCCAACTCGGTTGGTCCATCCGCGATGGACGGCCCGAGGGAACGGGAGAAGCCGCGATTGGCGATCTGCTTGAGTCTCTGCCGTCGTCGAAACGCACCACCGCCCTGCTTTGCCTCGCCTTCGAAGAAGACTTCGCCGTCATCGACGGCGCCACGGCAACGATTCCCTGGCTGGCCGTTTGCCTGCCCTCGCGTTGGGCGCCCGAGGACAAGGTCGGCAGGCATTTCGCCGAGGTGCATGCGCCCGTCGCCGACAGCACGATGTTGCTCGAAGCCAGCGACCGACTGGCCCGGCTCGTCACTGGCGCCGATCGCTGGGAGCGCTTCGTCTGGACGATTTCGGCCAACCCACGCCTGCACCAGCATCCGGCGCGCGGCAACGTGCCCTGGCCCGACGCGGCCGACGTCGAAAGCATCGCTTCGCTCGCCATTTTTCGCCACGAGCACCAGACCTTCCTCCCCGTGCCCGGTACCGGCCAGGCGGTGTTCACGATCCACGTCGCGAGCGAGCCGCTCGAGTCGGCACTGCGCTCGCGTGAAGACGCATCGCGCTTGCACGACGCGCTGGCGAGCATGACACCCGCGGTGCTCGCGTATCGCGGCCTGGAGCGCGTGCAACGTCGTCTGCTCGAAGCGCTGACGCGTCGCATCGACTCGCTGCCCTCAGCCCCGTGAAGACGGCGCCCATCGTCGCCGGGCGCATCGAGCACGATGCCGAGGGGCTGCCGCGGTCGCCCGAATTCGGCGATCTCTATCACCCGCGCCAGGGTGCCCTGGCGCAGGCGCGCCAGGTCTTTCTCGGCGGGAACGACCTGCCGGCACGTTGGCGGGGGCGCGAACGCTTCGTCATCCTGGAGACCGGCTTCGGCTTGGGCAACAACTTTCTCGCCACCTGGAGCGCGTGGCGGAGCGATCCAGAACGTTGCGGCCAACTGCATTTCATTTCGATCGAGGCTCGGCCTCCGGCAAAGGAGGACATCGCAGGAATGCCACGCGAAGACGGGCTCGCTCCCCTGGCAGCCGAGCTTGCCGCGGCCTGGCCGCCGCTCACCTGCAATCTGCATCGGCTGGGCTTCGATGCAGGCCAGGTGCAGCTGCTGCTCGCGTTCGGCCAGGTGGCCGCGTCGCTGCCGCAGATCGCGGCCAGCGTCGATGCGTTCTATCTCGACGGCTTCGCACCGGCGAAGAACCCGCAGATGTGGGAGCCGCGCCTGTTCAAGGCGATGGCACGGATCGCCGCGACCGGTGCGACGGCCGCGACCTGGTCGGTCGCGCGGCCGGTGCGTGAAGGCTTGCGCGCGGCTGGCTTCGAGATCCGGATCGCGCCGGGCAGCGGCGGCAAGCGCGAGATCACGGTGGCGCAGTTCGCGCCGCGCTATTTGCCGAAGCAAGGCGCGTGGCGACGCGCGTCCTCGGTTGAGGCGACGAACCGGGAAGCGGCGCACGAACCCATCGCCATCGTCGGCGGCGGCCTGGCCGGTTGCGCCGCGGCATGGGCGCTGGCCGAGCAGGGCCGCGCGTCGGTGTTGTTCGAGCGGCGGGCCGAGCTGGCCAGCGAAGGATCGGGCAACGCAGCGGGGCTGTTTCATGGTGTCGTGCATCGCCACGACGGTCATCACGCGCGCTTCCATCGCGCCGCCGCTTTCGAAGCGCAGCGCGCAGTGACCGCCGCGATCGACGAGTACGGTGTTCGGGGCAGTGCGTCCGGGCTGCTCCGCATCGAGCCACGTGCGGCGGATGCGGCCGAGATGCAAGCGACCCTCGATCGACTCGGCCTGCCGATCGACTACGTTCGCGCGATGTCGCCTGCCGAAGCCAGCGCGCTCGCCGGTGCCGTCATCGCCGCGCCGGCCTGGTACTTTCCTGGCGGCGGCTGGGTCGATCCGCGTGGCCTCGCGCTTTCGCTCGTTGCCCGAGCCGACGAACAAGCCGAGGTCCGTCGCGGCGTCGCC
>JAYSMB010000602.1:0-1671 GCA_043725065.1 Burkholderiales bacterium | reverse complement strand
CGTCGTTGCCGGTGCGGTCGGTGCCGAGGACGTGGTAGTCGGTCATCATCGCGACGACCGGCCCGGCGATCAGGCAGGCGATGGCGAACGTGATGAGTGCCGCACGCAGCGGGATGTGCGTGCGGTCTGCCGCGATGTCGCGCAGCGCGGTGCCGGTGCTGCCGCCATGCGCGCTGCGCACCGCGAACGCGGTCACGAGCGCCGCCAGCACCGCGACGACCAGGCCGCCGCCCAGGCCGCCCAGGGTGCGCATCGCGATGTCGCCGGCCCACTGGGCGTCGGGATCGTCGAGGTGGGCGCCGCCGAACTTCAGGCGCGGGAAGACGCGCACCGCCTTGCCGCCCTCCTCCATCGGCTCCTTGGTGAATCCCTTGTAGGCGAGCGGCTGCGAGTAGCCGATCTCGCGGGTGGCGATCTGGCGCGCGAGCAGGACGTCGAGCAGCGACTCGGTGGTCGGCGCGTAGGAGACCCTGGCGCTGCTCGCCGCAGTCGGCGCCGCAGCTAGGGCGCGCCGGAAATGAACGCTGTCGAGCAGGGTGACGACCGAGAAGAGCACCAGCACGATCGCCGCGCTGAGCGCCGCCGGATCGCGCAACACCTTGTCCCAGGTCGCGCGCAGGTTGGCGTTGACGGCGATGCGCCAGCCGTACCAGACAAGCAGCAGGACCATCGCATAGAGGACGACGTCGGTCCAGAGGAAGACGATCTTGGGCATCGGTCGGCGGCGAATCGGGTCAGGCGAGGCGGACGCGAGGATCGGCCCACGTGTAGAGCAGGTCGATCACGACATAGCTGGCGATATAGAGCACGGCGCCGAGAAAGACCATCGAGCGGACGATGGCGAAGTCCTGGCCGGCGATGGCCTCGATGACGAACGCGCCGAGACCGGGAATGCCGAAGAAGCTCTCGAACACCAGGCTGCCGAGGAAGACGTAGGGCAGATAGGAGCCGGCGCTCGTGATGATCGGGATCAGCGCGTTCTTCAGGACGTGGCGGAACAGGATGATCGACTCGGGCAGGCCCTTCGCGCGTGCCGTACGCACATAGTCCTTGCCGATCTCCTCGAGGAACATGGCGCGATACAAGCGTGCCTCGGTGCCCAGGCGCGCCAGCAGAGACAGGCCGATCGGCATGAGCAGGAACTTGACGGCGTCTAGGCCGCCCGTGTAGCCCGAGATCGGCACGAGGTGGAGCGTCCGCGAGAAGAAGAACTGACCGACGATGATGTAGAAGAGGCTGGAGATCGACAGCATCAGCACGCACAGCACGACGCCCCAGAAGTCGATCTTCGAATGGCGGAAGAAGACGAGCAGGAGCGCGAATGCCGTGCTCGAGATCACCTGAAGGATGAAGAGCGGCACCGCCAGTTGCAGGCTCACCCACATCCGGGTCTTGATCTCGTGGCCGATGTCGACGCTGCGCCCCGAGTCGGAGCGCCCGAAGTCGAGCGCGAAGAGCGACACCGACCGTTCCCAGAGCACGGTGTGCGTCGCCTTAGCCGTACCTTCTTCCTTGGCGTTCCAGTAGAGCGGCCGGTCGTAGCCGCGCTCTGCCTTCCACTTGTCGATCTGCTCCTGCGTGACGCGCTTGCCGCCGATGTTCAGGCGCGCCATGTCGTCGGGCGTGTTGACGTTGAAGAACAGGAAGAAGGTGAAGAGATTGACCCCGATC
>JAYSMB010000601.1:0-4102 GCA_043725065.1 Burkholderiales bacterium | reverse complement strand
ACATCGTCGACACGGCGGTCCTCGGCACGACGCTCTATGCCGCGGCCGTCGGCAACCAGTACGACGAGGTGTTCGCCAGCACCGACGGCGGCGCCACCTGGAGCGGCACCAACCTCGGCGCTGCGCTCCTGGCCAGCGACGAGGTCATCTCCCTGCTGCCCGACGCCGCCCACGGCACGCTCTTCGCGGCCACCAGCCAGGGATTGCTCGCCTATTCCCCGGCCTCGGCGCGCTGGTCGACGGTCGCGGCCGTTGCCATTCCCGGCCGGACCGGCGCGCTCGCGCTGGGTACCACGGCGCTGTTCGTCGGCACCGACAACGGCCTGTGGAGCATTCCGCTCAGTACGACGCCGGCCACGGCGGTGCCGGTCGCCGCGGGGCTGACAGGCTCGATCGTGCGCGCCCTGCTGGTCTCGGGGGGCAGCGTCTATGTGGCGACCACCGACGCCAACGAAAGCAACTTCGTGTTCTCGGCGTCGGAGGCCAGTGCGACGGCAGGGACCGCCGTGTGGAGTCCCTACGCGACCGGTTCGGCCGGTCCGAGCTCGATCACCGCCCTGCTGCCCGTTGGCGGCGGCCTGCTTGCATCCACCAACGGCAACCTGCTGCTGTTCGCGACCGCCGGGGCGGCCTGGGCGTCGGCGAACACGAGCATGGCGCCGGCGCAGCAGATCTCGGATCCGTTCGGCATCGTCAAGGGCCTCTACAGCGACGGCGTGTCGATCTACGCGGCGACCGGCAGCAACGGCGTGTTCGTCAGCCCGCTCTCCACCGCTTTTTCCTGGACGCCATTCAGCGGATCCGGGAGCACTGCCCTGCCGTCGATGCAGGTGCACACCCTGCGCGCCAGCGGCACGACTCTCTACGCGGCGACGCGCGGCGGCATCGCGAGCTTTTCGGGGATCGCCGACAGCGGCGGCGGGGGTGTCACGCCGCCGCCGCCACCGCCCTCCTCCGACTCAGGCGGCGGCGCGCTCGATCCCTGGTTCATCCTCGTCCTCGCCGCCGCCGTGCTGGCGATGGCGGGGCTCGGCCTGCATCGGCGCCGACAGGCGCGGGTCCCCGCCAACGCCCGTCGCCAGCAGCGCTAGAACGCGTTCCAGGGCCCGTTCGGCGAGAGCGCCTGGCCCCAGATCGAGGTGAACACGGTGCGACCGTAGAAGAACGGCATGCCCCAGACGAACGCGCTTGCGCCCTGCCCCGCCGACCCGGCCAGCGTCGCGAACGAGGCACTCGAGGTCTGGAACAGCACGTCGGCGCTGGCCACGGCATAGTCGACCGGCGCGGTGGCGCCGAACGCGTCGGTGATGGTCGCCGTCCGCCGCTGCACGGTGGCCGGGCAATACCAGCCGGCGCTCGACGCCGGCGAGCTCTGGCAGCCCTTGGCGAGCGACGCGTCGTCGAAGAAGAAGGCGTTCGATCCGCTGTCGATGTAGCTGTAGGGGTAGGTCGTCGCGCCCGCCGTCGTCGCGAAGTAGAGGTAGCCGGGATCGGCCGGGTTCGGATCGACGAAGAGCATCTTCGCGGTTGGCGGAATCTGGTTGTTGGTCTGGGTGCCGATCCCGAATACCAGCCGCCCCTTGGCGACGCCGGCGCCGAGATCGAGCACCGCCGGCATCGCGATGACCGTGCCGTTGTTGTTGACCGCGAAGTGCGCGACCGGGTTCTGCACCTGCAGCGCGAGCGGCATCGCCGCCGGGCTGCACGCCGACCCTGCCGCGCCCGGACACGAGTAATACAGCGTGTAGCCGCTCGAATAGTTGCCGTCGCGACAGCCGATGCCGCAGTCGAAGGCGACCATGCCGACGCCGAGGATGCCGTTGGCCTGCAGGCCGGCCACCGAGTTCTGCAGGCCACCGTTGGCGGCGGTGACGCAGGCGGCCGGTGGCGGGTCGCTCATCGGCGTCGCGTCGTCGATCAGCTGCACCGGCAGCGACGCGGCCATCTCGCCGCCGATGCGCAGGTCGGCGCTGGCCAGCGGCCCCCAGACGGCGCCGAGCACGAACGGATAGCACTCGAGGGCGCGCCCGGCCGGCGTGTTGCTTGCGGCATCGGCGGGGACAGCGATCGCCGGCAGCGCCAACGTGGCGACCTTGCTCTTGAGAAGGCGCAGGCCGTACGAGCCGGTGTCGAGGAACACGTGGTCGATCGTGACGCAACCCGTCGCCGATCCCGGCGCGCAGACTGTCACCGTGACGTAGGGAATGTTGGCGGCGCCGACCGAGAAGCCGGCCGGGCCCGAGTCGACGACGATCTCGGTCGTGTTCGGGCCGGTCGGCGTATCGAGAGTGACGACGCTCGGGCCGCCGCCGGTGATGGTCGTTTCCGAAGAGTTGCCGCCGCAGCCCGCGAGCAGCAGCGCGAGCGCCGAGGCGGCCAGCGCGGCGAGGCAGCGGTCAGCGCAATGCATCGACATCGACTCCTTCGGGAACGAGCGAGCGCAGCCAGGCCTTGCCGACGAAGGCATTCATGCGGCCGGCCGACTGCACGACCAGGTCGCCCTGGCGCAGGTCGACCTGGCGTCGGATGCCGGGCGCCTTCATCGCGTCGCTCGCGGCGGCCGCGTAGGCCGCGGCGTGCTGGCCGAGCAAGGCGGCCAGGTCCGGCTTGAACCGGGTGCTCCAGGCGACGGCGAAGACGATGCCGCCGGGATTCGTGTATTCGCGGATGCTGGAGCCGTCGGCGAGCGTGATCACGTGCGAGCCGACCTGCGCGCTCATCGGCACGACCTGATGCCGGGTCGCCTTGAGGCGCGCGTCGTCGCTGGCGATCGTCGACGCGTTGCCGCCGAGCACCGCATGCGCCGGCGCGGCGGCGAGCCCGCTTGCCAGCAGCAATGCGCCGGCCCAGGCCCGGGAACTTCGAAGCACACCGCTCATTTCAGAACCTCGCTGATCTCCAGCCGGATGCCGCGCGTGCCGACCGGCACCGGCGCCGACCAGCCCTGCATGTCGCCGGGCTTGGGCGTGACGTCGCCGCGCTTCGAGATCCTGGCCCCTATCACGACCGTCTGGACCTGGGAAAGTTTCGCGTCTCGCACCATCGCGTTCGAATCGTCGAGCGTGAAATCGACGGGCAAGTCGCGCACCTGCTTGCGCAGCAGCGCAACCGGCATGCGCGAACCCTGCGCGGGCCGCGCGAAGATGAAGACGGTGGCCTCTGGCGCTGCCTTGGCGACGAGGTCGTCGGCCAGCGAGACGCGGCCGGAAACGACCGCACGACCGCCCGCCGCGCTGGCGGCCGCGACCACCGGCGCGACGGCAGAAGCGGCGCTCGCCTGCTTGCCGCCCGTCGTCGCTCGTGCCTCGGCGATGCTGCCTTCGATCTGTTCGCGAAACGCCGGATCGGGCGACGCCGCCAGGGCGCGTTGCCAGTAGTCGAGCGCCTCGGTCACGTCCTTGCGCTCATAGGCCGCCGTCCCGGCCAGGGCCAACGCCTTGAGGTTGCGCGGATCGAGCGCGAGCGCCTTCTTCACCAGCACGGTCGGCTCGCCGGCCAGGCTGCGGCCGTTGGCGACCGCGAGCGCATCGGCATAGTCGGCGAGCACCTGCGCGTCGTTCGGCAACAACCTGGAGAGCGTCGCGTAGGCCTTGCTGGACTCGGCGAACTTGCCGAGCATGTCGTACGAATGGGCCAGCATGGCCCACGCCGCCGCATCGCCAGGGGCCTTCTTCACCTGGACGGACGACTGCTCGACCATGCGCTGCAGTTGCTCGTCGGTCAGGGCGTGCGCCGGCTTTTCTTCGGCCTTGCCCGCAGCGGTGGGAGCGCTCGGCGCCGACGCCTCGACGCGCGCCGGCGAGCGGTCGGCGACCCGGCCGGCGCCGAGATGGACGGCGACCGCCGCGACCACCGCCGCGACCACCGCCGCGCCGGCCAGCGCCGGGTCGGGGAAGCGACGCGGGACGGCGACCGCGGCGGTCGCTTCGAGGAGTGCCGCCGTCAGCGTCTGCTGCTCCCGGTCGACGGCCTCGACGGAGATCTCTCCGGCCTCGAGCTGGCGGTGCAGCTCGCGCAGGCGAGACCGCGACGATTCGATCCGGCCGGTCAGCGGAGCGAGCTCGCGCGCCCGGCGCCGGCGCGCGCGCAGGGAGCCCAGGAC
>JAYSMB010000600.1:0-6072 GCA_043725065.1 Burkholderiales bacterium | reverse complement strand
GTGACTGCCGCGCCTAGTCGCGGAAGGTGATGCGCGACGCCTGCAAGCGCGTTCCGTCCGTAGACAGCGTGCCGCGCGCTTCGACCGAGCGGCCGACCGCCAGGTCGGCGGCGCTGCCCTTGCGGTACTCAACCGTGCCGGAATAGCTCACCGTCACGTCGTGGACGACGAAGGTCTTCGCAACCGCGTCGAGCGCGGTGATCGCGCCACGCGTCTCGAAGGACTGGCTCGCGTCGTCGCCATTGGTGACCAGCGTGACTTGGGTGGCGACCAGGACACCGCCGACGGTGGCACCCTGCACTTCGACCCGGGTGCCGAGGCCGAGGCCAGCGGTGCCGGTCGGGAACTGCGCGTTGAGCGCGTCGACCGGCGTACCGTTGACGCTGAACAGCGCCACCGACGCGAATGCGCTGACCAGGCCCTTGACGGTCACCTCTTCGCGGTCCTCGATCGTCGCCACGCCATCGGCGACGCGGATCGCGATCCACACCGAGCCGCTGGGCACGAGTGCGAAGAAGACGCGGACGAAGCCGCCGTTGGCGAGCGTCGACGGCAGGTTGGCGGCCGTGAGGCCAAGGTAGGAAATCCGGGCCGCGCCGATCGAGAACGACTGCGCGGTGGTATCGAGATCGCTGACAACGCCACGCAGCCGGTAGATCATGACGGCTGACTTGCGCTCGACACGGGTGGCGGCGGAGCGGCCGGTCGCCGCGTCGAAATGGCCGTAGATCTCGACCACGTCGCCGATCGCCAGTGCTTCCTGACCGCCGAGCAGTCCGGTATCGAACACGGTGCTGGTCGCGATGTCGACGGTCTGGCCAAGGAGAGTCAGCGTCCGCGCTGCCAGGTCGTTGGCCACGAGCGGGCCGAGGATCTCGCTGCCGAAGACGATGCTGGTCGCCACGCTCGCTTCATTGCCGTCGCCGTCCAAGCCGATGGCCGAGCCGCGCACGTCGGTCGTCATGCCGAGGCGAAGCTCGTCGCGGCTGCGCAGGTTGCCCTCGGTGTCGCTGACGGCGGCGCTGCGGTCGTCGAAGTGGACGCCGTTGACGATGACCGAGCCGAAGCCGGTGATGGGGCCGCTCGCGTACGAGGTCGAAGGCGCGCCGGTGCCGCCGCTGTCGACGCCACCGCCGCAACTGGCCATGAGCCCGGCGGCGATGGCCGCGAACGCGGCGCGATGGCAGATGGAGCGAAAGCCGCGGCGTCCGCGCAGAAGGGCTTGAGCAGATTCGGGCGCCGGCATCATCGTTCCTTTTTCGGCGCGCGCTTGCCGGCGCGGGCGGTCGTCTTCGCTGAGGGGTTGGCGGGACGCCGGGCGAGTGGGTCTTCCGCGCCCGCCATCACGTCGTTCCAGGTGTAAAGGCCGATGCGTACGCGTCGGTCGCGCACGCGGGCCGCGGCCGCGTCGGCATCGACGAGCGATTGCAACGCCGGCACGGTGGCCGCGAGCAGGGCCTGCCATTGCGCCTTGGCGATGTCGCGAAAGGCGGCCATCGACTGGGCCGAGAGTTCGTCGGCGAACACCGCCTGTTCGACGTGAGGCGGCGTGTCGGCGAGCACGTTGACGACCGCGGCACGCAGGTGGTCGCCAACATTGCCGCCGAGGAACCCGTAGGCCTGGTCGCTGTCGCCGGCGGCGACCACGCTCTCTCTGAGAAGCTTCACGGTGTCATCCTCGACGGCGACGAGCCCAAGCCGGCACAGCTCGTCGAGCAGGCTGCGCGGATGCACATCCTGCGTCACGGACCGGGCGAGGGCTTCGAAGCTCGGCGCCGCGCCCTGGCGGGGCAGGGTCATCGGCTGGCCGCGCCGATTCTTGAGCGCAGGGTCGGCGCGCCAGCGGGTGAAGACCTGTGTCGCGGGCGAAGGTCGGGGCGGCGGCAGGCCCCCATCGGCGACCAGCAGACGCGTCACCTCGCGACGCGTCAATCCGGTCGCGGTGCTGACCCGGCTGACGATGCGCTGTCCCGCCGTTTCGGGCTGGGCCCGGCGCGCGGCCTCGACGAACGCGGCCTTGAGCAGATCCTCGACCGACACGAACGACAGGCCGCGCGCCACTGCCAGCGCCGCGATCGGCTCGAGCAACGAGGCGAGGGCGCCGGTCAGCGCCGGGCCGCCCGGCACAGCGGCTGGCCTGGTTGCGGCCTTCGGCGCCCGCGTAGCCGCGCCCCTGCTCGCGGTTCGCGATGCTGCCGGCGCCGGTCGGCGCTTGCGCGGGGTCGGATTCACGGCACGAGTCTACGAGCGGCCGGGCCCGCCATGAGGCGGGCCCGAACCGGCCAGCGTGTGGCCGCATGACGCAAAGTTTTCGCCCGGCGTCAGTCGCCGAAGGCGATCCGCGTCGCCTGCAGTTGCGTGCCGTCAGGGGAGAGCGTGCCGCGAACCTCGAGTTGGACGCCGACCGCGAGTTGCGCCGCCGTGCCGCGAATGAACTCGACGCTTGCCGACCCATAGCTCACCGTCACTTCTCGCAGCACGAAGGTCTGGGCCGTGGTGTCGATCGCGGTCACGGCGCCGTGCAGTTCAAAGCCCTTGGCACGAATCGTCTCGTGGGTCTCGACCGAGACGCTCGTGGCCACGACGACGCCGTTGCTCGAGGTTCCCTTCACTTCGACCTGTGCGCCGAGAACGATGCCCGTGGTGCCGCCTTCGAACTCGGCTTTGCTCGCGTCGACCGGGATGCCATTGACGCTGAACTGCGCTGTCGAGGTGAAGGCCGTGATCGTGCCCTCCAAACGCGCCGCGTCGGCGTTCTCCACCCGCGGCCCGCCGCCCAGGCGCGTCGCGACCCAGGCGCCGCCGACCTGCACGGTTTGCAGATGAACGCCGAGCAGGATGCCATTGGCGAGATCGGCTGGGACGTCGGTCACGCCGGCATAGGAGATGAGCGTGCCGCCCATCGTGAAAGTCTTGGCCGTCGTGTCGAGGTTGGCGACGATGCCGCGGATCTTGTATCCGCGCGGCGCCAGGGTCGGGCCGATGCGGGTTGCGGTGTAGACGCCGGTTCCGGCGTCGAGCTGACCGTGCATTTCAACCAGCATGCCGACGGTGATGCCCGCGAGGCCGCCGACCAGGCGTTCCTCGAACACGGTGGTATCGAGCACGAGCACGGTCTGGCCGAGGATGACGAGGCTCTTGGCCGCCAAGTCGATCTTGGCCACCGGGCCGACCAGGGCCGCGCCGAAGGTGATGTCGGTGGCCGTCGCCTTGGGCCCGGTGCCGTCGTCGCTGATGGCGCCGCCGTGCACCTCCGCCGTCATGCCGAGCTTGAGGTTGTCCTTGCTGCTGGCGCTGCCGTCGTCGTCGCTGACGCGGGCGTTGCTGTCGTCGAAGCGAACGCCGTTGACGATGATCGAACCGAAACCGGTGATCGGACCGGCCGCGAACGAGCCCGTGCCCGAGGCGACGCTGCCGGAGACGCTCGAGCCGCCGCCGCCGCAGCCGGTCACCAGCGCCGTGGCGAAGGCGACCTGCGCGAGCAGGAGCCGGGCAGACGAGCGCGGCGAAAAGATGGGTCGAAGGTTCATGAAGTGCTCCCGTAGGACGATGCGGGCCGAGACATTCGACCTTAGCCTGGATCATAAATGTGTAATCAACACATTTGGAAGCGACGTTACACCTGGAGACACAGGCGCGGCGAGCTTTCGTCGCACTCGGCGCGAAGCGCGGTCGCGAACCGGCGACGAGCGGTCGCGCGGCACAATCGACAGCGATGAATCCACTGCCCGCCTGTCCCTGGCGCCTCTCGGTCGCGCCGATGATGGAGTGGACCGACCGCCATTGCCGCTTCTTCCATCGTCTGCTCACGCAGCGCGCGCGCCTCTACACCGAGATGGTGACTACCGGCGCCCTGCTGCATGGCGATGTCTCGCGTCATCTCGATTTCGATACGGCCGAGCAGCCCGTCGCGCTGCAACTGGGCGGCAGCGAGCCGGCCGAGCTCGCCGCGGCGGCGCGCCTCGGCGAACGATGGGGCTACGCCGAGATCAACCTCAACTGCGGATGCCCGAGCGAAAGGGTGCAGCGCGGCTCGTTCGGCGCCTGCCTCATGGCCGAGCCTGTGCTGGTCGCTGATTGCGTGAAGGCGATGCGCGATGCGGTCTCGCTGCCGGTCACGGTCAAGCACCGGATCGGCATCGATCGTCTCGAGAGTTACCAATTCGTGCGCGACTTCGTCGGCACGGTGGCGAGCGCGGGTGGCTGCGAGGTCTTCATCGTCCATGCCCGCAACGCCTGGCTGCGCGGCCTCAGCCCGAAGGAGAACCGCGAGCTGCCGCCGCTGCGTCACGAAATCGTTGCGCAACTCAAACGGGACTTTCCGGCGCTGACTTTCGTCGGCAACGGCGGTGTAACGACGAGCGAGCAGATCGCAGCGCACCTGGAAGTGGTCGATGGCGTCATGGTGGGTCGCGAGGCCTATCACCATCCCTGGGGGCTCGTGGCGTGGGACGAGCGATTCTTCGATGCTGCGCCGCGTGCGCTCGATCGAGATGCGGTCGAGAACGCCATGGTCGGCTACATGGAGCGGAGGGCCGGCGCGAACGGCGAACCCTGGTCGCGCAGCGCCCGGCACATGCTCGGCCTGCGCAACGGCGAGCCCGGAGCGCGGCGCTGGCGCCAGGTCTGGTCGGACCACGGTCTGAAAAACGAGCCGGCGCGCGTCGTCTCGCGCCTGGCGCGCGCGGCCATGAGCCGGCAGGCGCAAGCGCAGGACGAGCCCCTGCCGGTCTGAGTCGAATCAATCCGAGGAACAATCGCGTCATGGCAAATCGCAACACACCGTTAGACGAGACCTTGCGCGACTACCTGGTCGCCCACTCCGCGCGCGAACATCCGGCGCAGACGGGGCTGCGCGAAGCGACGCGAACGCACCGTGCGGCCGGCATGCAGATCGGCCCGGAGCAGGCGCAATTCCTCGCCTTGCTCGTCAAGCTGATCGGCGCGCGACGGGCGATCGAAGTCGGCGTCTTCACCGGCTACAGCGCGCTCACTGTCGCCCTGGCCTTGCCGGCCGACGGGCGCGTGCTGACCTGCGACATCAGCGACGAGTACACGCGGGTCGGCCGGCCGTTCTGGGAAGCGGCCGGCGTTGCGGACAAGATCGAGCTGAAGCTCGGGCCGGCGCTCGCGACCCTCGATGCGCGCATTGCCGCGGGCGAGGCGGGCAGCTACGACTTCGCCTTCATCGATGCCGACAAGTCGGGCTACGACGCCTACTACGAGCGTTGCCTGGTGCTTCTGCGCGCCGGGGGGCTGATCGCGATCGACAACGTTCTCTGGGGCGGCAGCGTCGCGCGGCCCGCTGAAGACGCCGACACTGCGGCGCTGCAGGCGCTCAACGACAAGATCCATGGCGACGAACGCGTCGACATGGCCATGCTGCCGATCGGCGACGGCGTGACGCTGGCGCGCAAGCGCTGACCACCGCCAGCGCCGGCGCTCAGGTCGGCGCCGGCCATTCGGCCGCGCGTGCGCTCCCGGCCGCGCGCGCTGGCCATGCGGCGAGCACGACGCCGGCGAGCGCAAGCGCCATCGCGCCGATCTGCCACGCGGTGATGGTCTCGCCGTAGATGAACACGCCGACCGCCGCGGCGCTCACGGGCAGGAACACGGTGAACACGCCCGCCGACGACGCCGGCACGCGTTTCAATCCGGTCATCCACAGCCAGACGGTGAGAATGCTCGCGCCGATCGAGTAGGCGACGAGCAGTCCCCAATACGACGAGTCGATGAACTTGAAGTGGAAGTCGGGCCATTGCCAGATCGCGAACGGCGTCACAAGGGCCAGCCCCCAGAGATTGATGAACGCGCTGATCCGCTTTGGCCCTATCCGCGCCGCGAGCTTCTTGCCGATGACAACGTAGATCGCTTCGCACGTCATCGCGCCGATGAGCAGCAGATTGCCGGCGAGAGTGCCGATGCTTTCGCCTTCATCGTCCTTGGCGAGCGAGACGAGGGCGATGCCTGCGATCGCGCAGGCGATGCCGGCTGCGCCGCGCAGGCTCACGCGCTCGTCTAGGATCAGCCGCGACAACACGGCGACGGTCGCCGGGATCGCCGCCATGATCA
>JAYSMB010000599.1:0-8738 GCA_043725065.1 Burkholderiales bacterium | reverse complement strand
AAGCCGCCGGCGCCGAGCAGCGTGCCGTCCTCGGCGATGTGACGCGCAAGCTCCAGGCTGAGCTGCTGCATGACTTCATGCTGATGCGACTTGGCGGCGCGATACGAGAGCCAGCCCAGCGCGACGCCGAAGCCGAGCAGCACCAGCGCGAACACGATCGCGATCCGGCTGTAGAGCGACGCCGGCTTCATGGCGGCAACGGCGCCGAACTCATCGCCTGCTTCACGGCGCGTGCGCGGGCGCGTTGAACTTGTAGCCCTTGCCCCAGACCGTGACCAGCCAGACGGGATGCGCCGGGTCGGCCTCGATCTTGGCGCGCAGGCGATTCATGTGCGAGTTGACGGTGTGCTCGTAGCCGTCGTGCGAATAGCCCCAGACCTGATCGAGCAGCTCCATGCGCGTGAAGACGCGGCCCGGGTGACGCGCGAAGAACAGCAGCAGGTCGAACTCGCGCCCGGTCAGCACCAATTGCACGCCCTGCAGCCGGGCTTCGTGCGCCACCGGGTCGATGCTCAGCGCGCCGTGCCGGATCACGCCGCTGCGCTCGGCCGCGAGCACCTCGGCCGCGTCCATCCGGCGCAGCACGGCACGCACGCGCGCCACCAGCTCGTTGAGCGAGAAGGGCTTGCTCAGGTAGTCGTCGGCGCCGAGCTCGAGGCCGAGGACGCGATGGGTCTCGGTGGTCTTGGCACTGACGATGATGATGGGCAGGTAGACGGGCATCCGGCGCACTTCGCGGCAGACCGACAGGCCGTCGATTCCGGGCAGCATCAGGTCGAGAACGAGAAGGTGGCAGCGCTCGGCACGCAACCGGGCCAGGCCGGCTTCGCCGCTGCCCTCGGTCGTGACGGTGAAGCCTTCGGCGCGCAGGTTCAGCGCCAGCATCCCGGCGATGGCTGCATCGTCTTCGATCACCAGGATGCGGCGCGGTTCGGCCATCGTCGTCGTCTTGTGTTGGCGGCAGTGTCGAATGGCGCCAGCCGGCGACGCATCACTTTTTCTTCGCCGCCGCGTGACACTTTCGTGAGGGTTGCCGGAGCACAGTGACCACGGCCACAGCATTTTGCGCGCGACCCCCTACCGATTGCCGAGGACACACCCATGCGACACCTGCGCTCCCGATCGAAGCTCTTCTCGCTCGCGGCCTCATTGGGCTTTGCCCTCGCCGCGCTCAGCCACCCGCTCGCGGCGCATGCCGATCCCGATCGGGCGCCCGGCATCGTCTACACGCTCTCCAACGCCGCGGCCGGCAACGCCGTGCTCGCCTTCGCGCGCAGCGAGAACGGCGCGCTGGTGCCGGCCGGCAGCACGCCGACCGGCGGCCGCGGCAGCGGTGGCGGTCTGGGCAATCAGGGCGCGCTGGCACTGAGCCAGGGCGGCCACTGGCTGCTCGCGGTCAATGCCGGCAGCAACGAGGTGACGGTGTTCGCCCGCGACCGCCAAGGTCTCGAAGCGACGCACAGGGTGGCGAGCGGCGGCGCGGTGCCGGTCAGCGTCACCGTGCACGGCGACCTCGTCTACGTGCTCAATGCGGGCAGCGACAACCTGCACGGCTTCAACCTCGATCATCGCGGCCGGCTCACGCCGATTGCCAATTCGGTGCGCGCCCTGAGCGGCGCCGGAACGGCGGCCGCGCAGGCCCAGTTCAGCCCCGACGGCGAGCACCTGGTGGTGACCGAGAAAGCCACCAGCCGCGTGCTGATCTATCCGGTCCACGGCAGCGGCCTGCTCGGCGCGCCGGTGGTGCAGAGCTCGCCGTCGCCGACGCCGTTCGGCTTCGCTTTCGGCAAGCGAGACCTGTTCTTCGTTTCCGAGGCGGCGGGCGGGCAGCCGGGGCGCAGCTCGATGTCGTCGTACCGCCTGAACGACGACGGCGGCGCGTCGCTCGTCACTGCTTCGGCCGATGCCCCCGGCCAGACCGCGGCCTGCTGGGTCGTCGTCACGAAGGACGGTCGCTTCGCATACATCTCGAACACCGGCAGCGGCACGCTCACCGGCTTCAACGTTCGCCGCGACGGCGCGCTCAGCCTGATCGACGCCAACGGCATCAGCGGCCAGATCGGCGCCGGCAGCGGCCCGACCGACCTGGCGATCTCGCGCGGGGGCGAGTTCCTCTTCTCGCTCAATCCGGGCAACGGCACGCTGAGCAGCTTTCGCATTGCCGCCAACGGCAGGCTGACATTGCTCGGCCACACCGCCGGCATCCCGGGCGCCGCCACCGGGCTCGTCGCCCGCTGACGGCAGGCAGGCCTGCGAGAGCATCATCGCCGACATGCATTGCCGGTGTTGCCCCGCGTTGGAAAGTGCGGCGCTGGCGCGGCGCCGCGGCCTGGTTGCCGCGGCGCTGGCCGCTCTCGGGGTTGCGCACGGGGCGCTCGCGGCGCCGGCAGCGAGCAAGGCCGGCGCGCCGGAGCGCATCTGGCTGCCGCTGGCGGTGTTCTACGCGCTCCATGAGGACGACGAGGCCGTTGCGCTGGCGGCGCTCGCCCGGATCCGCGAGCAATGGCGAAACGCCTACTTCGCGATCCTGCTCGAGACGGCGGGCTTCCTGCCGCGCGGCGCGGCCCGCGCCGGCGCCCTGCAGTGGCTGAGCAAGGTCTCGGGTGCGCCGCCGGGTTCCGAGCCGGACCGCTACTACGCCTGGCTGTGGTCGATCGACCCCGGCATGCACCCCGACTACGCCGAGTTCAAGGCAGCGCTGTACGAGCCGATCGATGGGCGCTTCCGCGAATATTTCGCCAACCGGCCGAAGGCGTCGATCCGGCTCGACGAGATCCGCTGGGGCGGCGTTCGCCGCGACGGCATTCCACCGCTCAAGAACCCGAAGATGATCGCGGCCGGCGCCGCCGACTGGCTGGGCCAGGACGACGTCGTGTTCGGCATCGCCATCGACGGCGACGTGCGCGCCTACCCGAAGCGCATCCTGGCCTGGCACGAGATGTTCAAGGACAGCATCGCCGGCCGCGAGATGGCCGGCGTCTACTGCACGCTCTGCGGCGCGCTCGTGCTCTACGAGGCCGCTGCCGGCGGCGTCCACCACGAGCTCGGCACGAGCGGCTTTCTGTATCGCTCCAACAAGCTGATGTACGACCAGGCCACCCGGTCGATGTGGTCGACGCTGACCGGCGGCCCCGTCGTCGGCCCGCTCGTCGGCCTCGGCATCGAGCTGAAGTGGCTGCACGTCGTGACGACGACCTGGCGCGAGTGGCGCAGCCGCCATCCTGCCAGCCAGGTGCTCTCGCTCGACACCGGCTACCGGCGCGACTACAGCGAGGGAGCGGCGTATCGCGACTACTTCGCGAGCGACCGCCTGATGTTCGGCGTGCCCAGGCTCGACGATCGGCTCGCCAACAAGGCCGAAGTGCTGGCGCTGCGCGCGCCGCGTCCGGCCGAGGAAAGCCTGGCCATCGCCGCCGACTACCTGGTGGCACACCCAATCCATCACGATCGCATCGCCGGTACAGAACTCGTCGTCCTCACCGACGCGAGCGGCGCCAACCGCGTCTACGCATCGCGCGATGCGCGATTCGTGAGCTGGGACGGCAAGGCCGGCGTCCGCGATCAACGCGGTGCCATCTGGCGGATGGACGAGGCGCGGCTCATCGGCCCGAACCAGCAATCGCTCGAACGATTGCCGGCGCATCGCGCTTTCTGGTTCGGCTGGTATGCCGCTTATCCGGCAACGCGGCTGGTGAAGTAAGCGGCGGACTCGCTCAGCGATCGCGGGGTTGTGGCCCTGGCACGTCGAGCCGGCATCGGCGAAATCCATGGGCAGGTCGGCGTAGCGCTGGGCTTTGGAGTTGGAGTTGCCCCGCTCTCGCGGACGGTTGGCGACTTGATTCCCAAGTCTCGTGACGTCAACTCCACTGGGCCAACGCGCCTCCGCAGCTGGACCCTTGGCCAGCTGTGCAGCCGAAGCAGTGATCGGCGACGGCGATCGCCGCACCCTCGAGATGATCGACGACGATCTCGCTCAAGTGCATGGGGACGCGCGAGCCGGCTCCCAGCGGCAGGCCGAGCTGCTGGTTGAAGTCGCAGTCGTAGAGGTAGCCCTGCCAGTCGACGCTGAGTAGGCTCTTGCACATCACCTGGCCGAGGTTGTCGTCGCGGTGCGCGCTCCGCAGGAGCTCCATGTAGCTGTTGAACAGCCCTTTGGTGACGAGCGTCGAGCCGAAGCGCTGGATCGGCATGTTGGCGAGCGTGAACAGGCGGTCGAAGGTAATGCCGAAATGGGTCCCGAGATGATGCCGGTAGTCGCGTTCCAGCGCCTCCTGTGCGGGCGGCAGGGTCGGCCCTTGCGGGTTGTAGACGAGGTTCAAGACGAGCTTCGATCCGCCCTCGCCGTAGCCCAGGGCGTTCAGCCTTTGCAGACCGCGGATGCTGGCATCGAATACGCCCTTGCCGCGCTGCCGGTCGACGTTGTCTTCCAGGTAGCAGGGCATCGAGGCGACGACTTCGACCTCTTGCGCGGCCAGAAACTCGGCGAGTCCTTCCTGTCCCGGCTCCTCGAGGATCGTCAGGTTGCAGCGGTCGATCACGTGCACGCCACGCTCCCTGGCAGCGCTCACGAGCGAGCGAAAATGGCGGTTTAGCTCCGGCGCGCCGCCGGTCAGATCGAGACTGCGGACCGACGGGCTGGCGGCGAGAAAGACCAGCACGAGATCGATCGTCTCGCGCGTCATCTCCTCGTTGCGATTCGGGCCCGCGTTGACATGGCAATGCAGGCAGCTCTGGTTGCAGCGGTAACCCAGGTTGACCTGCAGGGTGTCGACCGTGCGCCGGCGCAGCGGCGGAAAGTCGGTCCCGGCGAGCAGGGGAAGCGTGGCGTGCATGGCGAATCCTTCGATTGGCGGTTTAGCGGCGGCGGCGGCAGTGATCTTTTCGCCTTGGGCGGCAGTGCTTGTGCTCCGCTCAGGCGAACGAGGCAAGCATGCGGGCGAGGTGTTCTCGGCTGCCGGCGAGATAAAGCGCGCGGTCCATCGCATAGTCTCCGAAGGCGGCGAGCCCGGCGTCAACCACGCTTTCGGCGATCTCGACATAGGCGTTGCAGGCTGCGTGCAGCGCGCGCCGGTCCCCGGCCAGGCGTTTGACCCAGAGCTCGCCGAGATGCTGATGGGCGAGCTCCTGCTTGAGGATGAGTGTGCGCAGCGGCACGAGGTGATCGCCCAGCCGGCCGAGATCCCCGGCAGGCGGCTGCAGCGCGACGCCGCCCAAGCCTTCAAAAACGCAGTGCAGGCCAAGCATCGAGCAGGCGAGATCGCCGCGGTCGAGATCGTCTTCCAGCCGCGCGCGACACCGCGCCAATGCCTCGGCGAGACGAGGCGGAGCTGCGGCGGCGCGCATGCCGGTGAGCCGAAGGGCTGCACGGAACACCGCCGCGTGCATCGCCTCCTGGCGGCATTGCCGAAGAAGGGCGTGGGCGAGGCCCGGCGACGGCGCCAGGGCGCTCTGGCGCCGCGTGACGTCGCGCGACATCTCCTCGAATGCCGTCACCGCGACCAGCAACGGAGCCAGCCGCTTCGCTGCCGCCGCCACAGCGCCTGTCATACCATCGGTCGATGATTTCGATCATCGTTCCGGTGCTCAATGAAGCGAAGGCCTTGCCGGCTTTGCTCGAAGCCTTGCGCGAACAGGCCGGCGCGTTCGAAGTCGTCGTCGTCGACGGCGGCAGCAGCGATGGCACGCCAGACATCGCCTCGCGCGATCCGTCGCTGCGCCTGCTGCGAACCGGCCGCGGCCGTGGCCGTCAGATGAACGCCGGTGCGGCGATCGCCCGCGGCGAGACGCTTTTGTTCCTGCACGCCGACACGCGCCTGCCGCCGGGAGCGATCGAGCTGCTCGACACGGCGCCGGCGAGCGCCTGGCAGGCGGGTGCCTTCACGCACCGCTTCTCGCCCCGCGACTGGCGCCTCAGTCTTGTTTCGGCGGCGCACAACCTTCGCTGCCGTCTGACGCGGGTCTACTACGGCGACCAGGCTATCTTCGTTCGCAAGGCCCTGTTCGAGCGGGTCGGCGGCTTTCCCGAAGTACCGTTCCTGGAAGACGTGATCTTCTGCGAGCGCCTGCGGCCGCTGACGCACGCCGTGCTGTTGCCGCAGATCGTCAGCACGGATTCGCGCCGCTTTCTTCATCATGGCGTCTGGCGCAGCATCGCGCGCGGCGTGACGATCGTCGTCCGCCATCGACTCGGCCTGCCGGTCTCGGGTCGTGGCTTCGCCGACCCGGTGCGGTAGGCGCTGCATCATCGCGCCACGTCTTCGGCGGGCAGGCCGATCGTGATCGCCGCCTGCGCAACGTCGCTTCGGTCGGTGCCGTGCAGGCGATCCCACAGCGCCAGCCCGCTCGAGAAATTGGCATGCTGGTGCGCCTGCACGTCGGAGTGATGGATGCCGTGCTGGCGCGGCGTCACGACCAGGCGTTGCAGCCGCGCTTCGACGGCATCCGGCAGCCGCAGGTTGGCGTGGTGAAAAAACACTTCGGCCGCGGTCAGACGGCGCCACAGGTCGAGGGTCGCCCGGTCGACGCCGATCACGAGCACCTGAGCGAGCCGCCAGGGCAGCGACCACAATATCTCGATCGCGTGAAAGCGGAGCGCCGTCGAGACGTCGAGGTCCTTGTCCGCGTGATGCACCCGGTGCCAGCGCCAGAGCGCCGGCAGTCGGTGCAGCAGGACGTGCCAGTGATAGAGCGTGTAGTCGAGCAGCAGCAATGCCGCCATCCGCTCGCCGAGACGCGGCAGGCCGAGCCGGTGGATCAGCCCGAAGCGGCGTCGTTCGGCGGCGGCTGCCAGTTTGTCGGCGAGGGGCGCTTCGACGGCGGTGACGACGAGCGCAGCGCCGGCGCCGACGAGGAGATTCGCGGCCAGGCGAGCCATTTCCGGAGCCACCGGCCGTCGCAACGGACGTCGACGCTCGAGCCACAGCAGCGATGCGAAGCAGCCGACCAGCAAGACCGGTGCGACCGCGCTTAGCCGCGACGGCTTCTTCTTCACGATCACCGCCGCAGCACCTCGAGCCACTCTCGCTGCCTGGCATCGAGCGCCGCATCGGGCGTCAGCAGCGAACCGGCGAGTGCCGTGCGGATCGCCGGTTCGGGTTCGGGAAGCGGTGCGGCGAGAAACGCCTCCAGAAGCCGTCGCGCCATGGCGAGCGTGCGCCCGTAGAGCTCGAAGATCGCCGCCACGCTGACATGCTGGCCGGGATCGTCGAGCCAGCAGTCGTAGTCGGTGACCAGGCCCACGCTGGCGTAGGCGATCTGCGCCTCGCGCGCGAGAAAGACCTCGGGCGCATTGGTCATGCCGACCAGATGGCATGCGGCCTGGCGCAGGAACCGGCTCTCGGCCTGCGTGCCCAGCCGCGGCCCTTCGACGCATGCATACGTGAGGCCGCGATGGACAGCGACTCCGGCGCGCTCTGCGGCGGCGACGAGGCCATCGACGAGCGCTGCGCTCACCGGCCGGGCAGTCGACACGTGCGCGGCGACGCCGGCGCCGAAGAACGTGCGCTCGCGCCCGCCACGGGTCCAGTCGAAGTATTGCTCGGCGATCGCCAGCTCGCCAGGTGCGACCGTTTCGGCCAAGCTGCCGACTGCCGAGAAGCCGAGCAGCATCGTCGCGCCGGCCTGCTTGAGCGCGAACACGTTGGCGCGGTAGTTCACCTCGTGCGGCAGCAGGCGATGGCCGGCGCCGTGGCGAGCGAGAAAGAGGACCCGCTGCCCGCACAACTGCCCGACGAGCACCTCGCCCGAGGGCGTGCCGAACGGATTGGCGGCGGCGATGCGCTGCTCGGTCTGCAGTCCGGGCAGCTCGTACAGGCCAGTTCCTCCGATGACGGCGAGCATGGGTCAGTCGATCGAGAAGACGTTGTCGCGGCCTTCGGTCGTCGCCTCGCGCCACGCGCTCCACGCGCGTCGCGCCGGCCACGCGGCGGGTAGGTGCACGAGGTCTTCGGGCTCGTCGATGTCGGCCACGGGCTCGAGCTCGAGCCAGCGCAGGCCTGCTGCCTTCGCTCGCCCCCGCGTCTGCGCCATCACCTGCGCAGTGGACCAGGCGATGCCGGAAAAGAGAGACGGAGTCGGCCGGGCGAGGCCGACGAGGGCGTAGCCGCCATCGAGCGCCGGCACGAACACGGCGTCGTTGCCGACCAGCGCTTCGCGGGCGTCGGCTAACCGGCGCCCGTCGAGCGCCGGCGCATCGGTGCCGATCAGGATCGCCGCATCGTGCGTTTCCAGCGCCCGGGTCAGGGCGCGGTCCATGCGCGCGCCGAGATCGCCCTCGCCCTGCGGGCTGAGGGCCAGCCGATCCTGACCGGCCGCGAGCCGCCGGAACACGGGGTGGCCGGCGTCCGGCGTGACGCACAGCTCGAGATGGTCGAATCGCGCTGCGGCAGCCGAACGCATCGCGTGCTCGAGCAACTGCTCGGCCAGCGCCGCCGCGCCGGCGCTGCCGAGCGCCGGAATCAGGCGCGTCTTCGCAAGGCCCGCGGCCGGCGCCTTGGCGAAGACGATCAATGCGGCGCTCATCGGTCAGCCGGTGAATGTAGGCGTGGGCCCGTCATGCTCTCCTCCACGCGTGATAGCGACTCGCCCAGCGCAACAGCCTTGGCGAAAGATGTGCCTGCTGCCACTGTGTCGCCGCGTTTCGGTTGGCTTCGGCGAAGGTCGGATAGATGTGGATCGTGGCGAAGATCTTCTTGAGGCCGAGACCGTGCTTCATGGCCAGGACGAATTCGGCCAGCAGG
>JAYSMB010000598.1:0-1661 GCA_043725065.1 Burkholderiales bacterium | reverse complement strand
TGCACGCGATCGCCCGCTACAAGCTGATCGATTCGATGCGCGCGCGCTCGGTGCGTGCCGCGATCAGCCTGCCTCTGGAAGAAGGCCTCGGCGAGGCGTTCGTCGACGAAGCGCCGGTCGCCGACGAAGCCAGGCGCGACCTGCTCGAACTGTTGGCCGGCCTGCCCGATCGCTTTCGCCTGCCGATCGTCTACGTCAAGCTCGAAGGCCTCTCCATCGCGGAAGCATCGCTGCGATCGGGAATGTCGGAATCGGCGGTCAAGATCGGCATCCATCGCGGACTCAAGCGCCTGGCGGCACAGGCGCGGGGCGATTCGTGAAGACCGGCGCGCTGATCGAAGCGCTGGCCCGGGGACCGGTCGGCGCCGACACCCGCGCGCCGGGCCGGCGTTTGGGCGTCGCAGTGGCGGCAGGCGCGGCCTTCTCGCTGGCGACGATGCTGGCTCTGCTCGGCGCGAGGGCCGATCTCGCTACCGTTGTCGGGCAGCCCCTGTTCTGGACCAAGCTGGGTTTCCCGCTGGTGCTGGCCGGGGCGGCACTCGCGGCCGCCGTGCGCCTCTCGCGGCCGGGCCAGCGCGCGACCGCCGCTTGGTCGGCGATGGCGGTGGCGCTCTGTTTCGTCGAGGCGACAGCGATTCTGTTGGTCCTGGTCGCGCCGGTCGGCGAGCGACTGACCATCGTCGCCGGCCGCACCGCGCTGCCGTGCGTTGCGAGCATCGTTGCGCTGGCGCTGCCGATCCTTCTGGCGACGGTGATCGCCATGCGGGGCATGGCGCCAACGCGGCCTCGCGCCGCCGGCCTCGCCGCCGGCCTTGTCGCCGGCACGCTGGCGGCCACGATTTACGCATTGCATTGCGACGAATCGACGCTGCCTTTCCTGGCCGTCTGGTACGTGCTGGGCATGGCGATTCCTGGCGCCCTCGCCGCTCTCGCCGGCCCGCGAATCCTGCGCTGGGCCTGAGAGCGCCGCCGAGCGGCCGGGAGAGCGATCGCTTCACTCAGCCATCAGCTCTTCGACCGACAACGAGCGCTTGAGGCGAATCCGCCGCAGATAGCTGTAGAACTGCGCCGCGATCAGGAGCGCACAGGCACCGATGATCCAGGCCGCGATCGGCCGCGTGACATAGACCGAGAGGTTGCCGCGCGCGAGCAGCATCGCGCGCCTGAAGTTCTCCTCGAGGAGTGGCCCGAGCACGTAGCCGAGGACGACGGGTGCCATCGGAAAGTCGAGCGCCAGAAATATCGCGCCGACGACGCCGAAGGCGGCGACCTCCGCGACGTCGAACAAGCTGTTGTGCGTGCTGTAGACGCCGATGCAGATGAAGAACAGCGCCGACGGATAGAGCAGCCGGTAGGGCACCTGCAGCAGCTTGACCCAGACGCCGATCATCGGCACGTTGAGGATGATGAGCAGCACGTTGCCGATCCAGAAGCTCGCGATCAGGCCCCAGAAGATGTCCGGGTGCTCGCTGATCATCTGCGGCCCGGGCTGGATGCCCTTGATGATGAGGGCGCCCAGGAGAAGGGCCATCACCGCGTCGCCCGGAATGCCGAGCGACATCGTCGGGATGAAGTCGACCTGCGTCTTCGAGTGCGCGGCGGCCTCGGGCGCGGCGACGCCCTCGATCGCGCCCTTGCCGAAGCGGCTCGGATCCTTGGCG
>JAYSMB010000597.1:0-1800 GCA_043725065.1 Burkholderiales bacterium | reverse complement strand
CGCGGCACTCGCAATCAGCGGCGACCCGACCCCGCGACAAGGGTCTGGCGCGCCCTGGCCGCGCGGCGACCCTAGCGCGTCGCGATGGCGAGCAACTTGTCTTTCGACAGAACGACCAGCCGGGTCGGCTCGATGCGCACGGCGCCGTCGCGCTCGAAGCCCTTCAATTCCTGATTCACGCGCTGGCGCGAGGCGCCGAGCATCTGAGCGATGTCTTCCTGGGCTAGCTGCAGGCCGACCCGGATCTCGTTGCCCTGCTCGATGCCGTAACTGCGCGCCAGCAGCAGGATCTGCTTGGCCAGGCGTGCCGCCAGCGGCCGCGTGTTGAGATCCTCGACCGTGTCGAAGAGCAGGCGCAAGCGCCGGCAGTTCAGGCGCAGCAGAGCTTCGTACAACTCGACATGTTGCGCGAGCAGGTTTCTGAAATCGGCGCGACGCACCACCAGCAAGGTGGTTGCGCCGTGGGCGTGCGCGTCGTGGGTGCGAGGCATGCCGTCGAAGAGGGCAATGTCGCCGAACCAGGTGCCGGGCTCGACGTAGGTGAGCGTGACCTGCTTGCCCGAGAGCGATACCGAACTCACGCGCACCGCGCCGAGCGCGACGCCGCACCACTCCTGCGCCACCGCGCCACGCGCGCCGAGGATCGCGCCGTCGGCGATCCGGCGCACCACCGCACGCGAAAGAATCGCGTCGCGCAGGGATTGGGAGAGTTTGGAGAACCACGAGCCCGTTTCGATGTTCGACAATTCGTCGATTGTGAGAACGGGCGTGCTCATGGGCAGTCTCTGACGTGACAGTCAAGCAGGATGACGCCGCGCCTGCCGGGCCGACCCAAAGGCTCTGCCGCCCCCTCGGGGGGCGGCGAACGGAGTGAGCGTGGGGGTCCCATAGGTCACGAGAATCGCGGCGCGCGTTTCTCGATGAACGCGCGCATGCCCTCTTGGCCGTTATCGTGGAAAAGGTTGTCGAGAAAGTGATCGCGCTCGGCACCGAGTTGCTCTGCGAGCGTGCGGCCGCTCGCCAGCTCGAGCAATTCTTTCGCACTCGCCATCGCATTCGGTGCCATCGCTGCCAGCCGCTCGGCGAGGCGGATCGCTTCCTCGAACGCGCTCCCCGACGGCACGACCGAAGCGACCACGCCGCAGCTGTGCAGCGTTTGCGCCGACACGGGTTCGGCGAGCCAGATCATCTGCTGCGCCAGCGCACGCGGCAGCGAGCGAGCCAGACTCCAGGTCGCGCCGGCGTCGGGCGACAGGCCGACCTTCGCATACGACATGACGAAGCGCGCGTCGGCGCTGGTAACGATCAGATCGCAGGCCAGGGCGAGCGAGAAGCCGGCGCCGGCGGCGGCGCCTTCGACGGCCGCGATCACCGGCTTCGGATAGGCCCGGATCGCGGCGATGAAATGATGCAGTTGTTCGAGCGAACGACATTGCGCATCGCGGCCGGCGGCGCGCCGTTCGATCAGGCCCTGCAGATTGCCGCCGGCGCAGAAATGCGCGCCTTCACCGCGCAGGACCACGGCGCGAACGTCGTCTTTGGTTTCCGAAGCGCCCAGCGCTTCGATGCCGGCGGCGACGACTTGCGACGACAGAGTATTGCGCGTCGGCGGATCGCTGATCGTGAGAACGAGCGTTGTGCCGCGCCGTTCGGTGACGAGCTCAGACGGCATCGTGGCGCGCCGTCGCGGGCAGCGACCTGTCGGGTGAGGAAGGCGGTCGCATCATTCTCGGAATTGTGTCACGCACCCCGAAGGCGCGAGGCCCTGACGATCCGGAATGCGGAGGGTCGCGTGCTAGA
>JAYSMB010000596.1:0-4598 GCA_043725065.1 Burkholderiales bacterium | reverse complement strand
GACACTGCTGATGGCGTTGACGCTGGCGGCGCGCCGCGGTGTGCTGGTCGACATCATCGTGCCGCGCCGCTCCAACCATCGCCTGGCCGACGTGGCCCGGCATCGGCCGCTGCGCGACCTGGCCGCCGCCGGTGCGCGCATCTGGTTCGAGCCATGGATGCAGCACGCCAAGGCGGTGGTGATCGACGATCAGCTTGCGTTGGCCGGCTCCGCCAACCTCGACCTGCGCAGCCTGTTTCTCAACTACTAGCTGATGGTCGCGTTCTACGAGCCGGCCGACGTTCGCCGCTTTGCCCAATGGATGGAGCGTGAGCGCGTGAGCGCCGTCCGCTTCGAGCCGAAAGAGCCCGGCCTGCTGCGCGATTTGTCGGAAGGGCTGCTGCTCTGGCTCGCCTTCCAGCTTTGAGTTCGGTGGGCTATGCTGGAATGAGTGTCGAAGGAGCGGACCCCGTGTCGCCAACGAATGCGCATGAACCATTGCATGGCCGGCAAGCCCTGGTGACGGGCGGCAGCATGGGCATAGGCGCAGCCATCTGCGACGACCTGCTGTGCCTTGGCGCCAGCGTGATCTCGGTGGCGCTCGAGGAGCGAGCCGCCGCCTCGCACGAGCGCCTTCAACAGCGCCTCGTCGACCTTGCCGATCCGGCGCAGGTCAAGGCCTTCGCCGCCGGCTTGCACGAATCGCGGATCGACATCCTCGTCAACAACGCGGGAGTTGTCGTCACGCGGCTGCTCGAAGACGTCACCGACGACGATTTCGATCGGCTGATGAACCTGCATGTGCGAACCTCGATCCTGCTGGCGCAGGCGATCGTGCCGGGGATGAAGCTGCGCCGAAGCGGACGCATCGTCAACATCGCCTCGCGTGCGATCGTCGGCATGGCGGGGCGAACGACGTATGCCGCGTCGAAGGCGGCGATGGTGTCGATCACACGAACCTGGGCACTCGAGCTCGGCCCCTTCGGAATCACGGTCAACGCCGTGTCGCCCGGCCCGGTCGCGACACCGATGCTGGAGCGCGACCTGCCTGCCGGCGGCGAGCGCGCCACGGCGCTGGCCGCATCGATTCCCCTGCGCCGCCTCGGGCGGGCCGAGGATGTCGCCCAGGCCGTTTCATTTTTCGCAAGCCCGGCCAGCGGCTGGATCACCGGCCAGAACCTGTTCGTGTGCGGCGGCGCCAGCCTGGCCGCTTCGCTGGCGCTGTAGTCCGGGTCAGCCCAGCGCGCGCAGCGCGGCCTCGACGATCGCCGCGGCATCGACCTCGAAGTGCGCGCGCAGCGCGGCCCGCGTGTCGCTGCGCCCGAAGCCATCGGTGCCGAGCGTGACGCAGCGCCGCCCCGATGGCAGAAAGGCTCGGATCTGCTCGGGGACGGCGCGCACGTAGTCGGTGGCGATGACGATGGGGCCGCGCGTCGGTGCGAGTCGCTCGCCGACATAGCTTCGCATCACGCTGGTCGCGCCGTGCCGCCACGCCGTCTCGGCCGCGACGCCGGCGCGCGCCAGCTCGCTGAAGCTGGTCACGCTCCAGAGGTCGGCGGCGACGCCATGGTCCGCTTCGAGCAGATCGGCCGCCTTGATCGCCTCGCCGAGGATCGCGCCCGACGCGAGCAACTGCACGCGCCGCGCGCTCTCGCGCCGCGACTGGCGAAAGCGATACATCCCGCGCAGCACGCCCTGGTGTGCCTCGGGTGGCAGCGATGGCTGGGGGGCGTTTTCGTTCATCGCCGTCACGTAGTAGAAAACGTCCCGCTGCTGCTCGAGCATCTCGCGCATGCCGTGGTCGACGATGACCGCCAGCTCGCCTGCGAACGCCGGGTCGTAGGCCTTGCAGTTCGGCACCGTCGCCGCGACGAGGTGGCTGGTGCCGTCCTGGTGTTGCAGGCCTTCGCCCGAGAGCGTCGTGCGGCCCGCGGTCGCGCCGATCAAGAAGCCGCGTGCGCGTTGATCCGCGGCCGCCCAGATCAGGTCGCCGACGCGCTGAAAGCCGAACATGCTGTAGTAGATGTAGAACGGCAGCATCGCCAGGCCGTGCGTCGAATACGACGTGGCGGCCGCTGTCCATGACGAGAGGGCGCCGGCCTCGGTGATGCCTTCTTCGAGGATTTGGCCGCTCTTGTCTTCACGGTAGTAAAGCATCGAGCCCGAGTCTTCGGGCTGATAGAGCTGGCCGAATGGCGCGTAGATGCCGACCGTGCGGAACAGACTGGCCATGCCGAAGGTGCGCGCTTCGTCGGCGACGATGGGAACGACGCGCGAGCCGAGCGCCTCGTCCTTCATCAGGTTGCCGAGGATGCGCACGAAGGCCATCGTCGTGCTCATCTCCTTGCCGTCCGCGTTGAGCGCGAAGGCCGCGGTGGCTTCGAGCGAAGGCACCGCCAGAGTGGTGCAGTCGCTGCGCCGTGCCGGCAGGGGCCCGCCGAGGGCGCGGCGGCGGCTTTGCAGGTAGCGGATCTCGGCGCTGTCGTCGGCCGGCTTGTAGAAGGCAAGCGATCGCGTGTCGGCGTCGCTCATCGGCAGGGCGAAGCGGTCCCGGAAAGCGAGCAGGCCGGCGCCGTCGAGCTTCTTGGCCTGGTGCGTCGTCATGCGGCCCTGCGCCGCCTCGCCCATGGCGTAGCCCTTCATCGTCTTGGCGAGCACCACGGTCGGCTGGCCGGCGTGCGCCGCCGCCGCGGCGAAGGCGGCGTGGATCTTGATCGCGTCGTGGCCGCCGCGGCGCAGGCGATCGATGTCTTCGTCGCGAAGGTCGGCGACGAGGGCGCGCAGCTCGTCGTTCTGGCCGAAGAAGACTTCGCGGTTGAAAGCGCCGTCCTTTGCCGAAAGCGTCTGGAACTGGCCGTCGACGGTTTCGGCGAAGGCGCGCATCAGGGCATGGCCGCGGTCGCGCGCGAACAACACGTCCCAGTCGGAGCTCCACAGACACTTGACGACGTGCCAGCCGGCGCCCGCGAACAGCGACTCGAGCTCGTCGATGATGCGGCCGTTGCCGCGCACCGGCCCGTCGAGGCGCTGCAGGTTGCAGTTGATGACGAAGGTGCAGTTGTCGAGCTTCTCGCGCGCCGCCAGCGACAGCGCGGCGATCGACTCGGGTTCGTCCATCTCGCCGTCGCCGAAGAAGCCCCAGACGCGTCGTTGCGCCGGCCCTTGTGCCGCAGGAAGAAGGCCGCGATGCGCGAGGTAGCGCATGAAGCGCGCCTGGTAGATGGCGTTGATCGGGCCGATGCCCATCGAGCCGGTCGGAAACTGCCAGAAGTCGGGCATCAGTTGCGGATGCGGATACGAGGTCAGGCCGCGCGCGCCGTGCGCCGGCGCGACCAGCTCCTGGCGGTAGTGGGCGAGGTCTTCGGCGGTGAGACGTCCTTCCAGAAAGGCGCGCGCATAGACGCCGGGCGCCGAGTGCGGCTGGAAGAAGACCAGGTCGCCGAGTTGGCCCGCCCGCGGCGGGTCGCCAGATGTGATGGGAGCGCCAGGCTGGCCGCCCGGCGCATCGACGCGGGCGCGGAAGAAATGATTGAAGCCGACTTCGAACAGATCGGCCGCCGACGCGTAGCTCGCGATGTGGCCGCCCAGCTCGGCCGAGCCGCCGGTCTCGACGCGGTTGGCGCGCATCACCATCGCCAGCGCATTCCAGCGCATCAGCGCGGCGAGCCGCTGCTCCATCGCCAAGTCGCCGGGGAAGGGCGATTGCGCCTCGAGCGGAATGCTGTTGACGTACGGCGTCACCATCGAAGGCAGCCAGTTCACGCCGCGGCGGCGCGCATGGGCGAGCAGGGCGTCGAGCACGAAGCGGGCGCGCACCGGGCCATGCGCCTGCGTCAGCGCGTCGAGTGCTTCGCACCACTCCGCGGTCTCCGCGGGGTCGAGGTCGCCGCCGCTCCGGGCCAGGACGGCGGCGATATGACGGGCAAGCGAAAGGTCGATCATGGCGCGATTTTGCCGGTTAGGTCGCGGGTGTAGAGGTGCGGCGCTACATTCGCGCGTCGCTCACTGGCCTGCTGGCCGCGGCCCGGCGGCCCGGCCCGCATCCATTTTCTACTTGCAGGCTTTATGTAGTTCACGGTGGGCTCGACAAGGCGCAAGGACGATGCTTCTTATCGGCCGCGCGCCGCGAGGGCCACTCATGTGCTGAACGAATTCACGACCCACCAGTACTGGATGCGTGTACAGTGACGAGGCACCTTGGGAACCAAAGGTTATGTATCTCGTTCGCGAAGATTTGCCGGCTGACAGAAAGGCGCGCGGAGCCTTCTTCACTCCAAGTGAAATAGCCGAATTTCTGGTTCATTGGGCAGTCAGAAAGCCGACGGATCGCGTGCTAGAGCCATCATGCGGCGAGGCGGCGTTCATGCTTCAGGCGGGTCACCGTCTCAGGCAATTGGGAGCGTCTATGACGCTCATGCCGGAACTCCTTTTTGGGCATGACATTCATGCGGCTTCGATCGCAGAAGCCAACTCGTCTCTTTCGTTGCATGGGTACGAGGCCTCGATCGAGGAAGGGGACTTCTTTAAGCGCGGCTCGCAGCCCATCTTTGATGCTGTGGTCGGAAACCCGCCGTACGTTCGATATCAAAACTTCTCCGGCGATTCACGTACGCTTGCCC
>JAYSMB010000595.1:0-3050 GCA_043725065.1 Burkholderiales bacterium | reverse complement strand
CACCGCCTGGCAGATCGCCGAGTCGTTGACGTAGCGGTCGTTCGGGCAGTTCATCGTCACCTCGAAGCCGTTCGGATAGCCGGCGTCGGCGAGCAGCTTCTTGGCCGCCTCGGGGTCGTAGGGCAGACGCTTGTTCATATCGGGCTGAAAGCCGCGCACGGCCGAGCCGACCATCTCGGCGGTCGGCAGGGCCGCGCCGCGCATGACGCGGTTCTTGATCGTGTCCTCGTCGATCGCCTCGTAGAAGGCGCGACGCACCCGGACGTCCTTGAACGGATTCTTGCCCTTGACGCTGCTGAAGAGCAGCTCGTCACGCTTCTGGTCCATGCCGAGAAAGATGGTGCGCAGCTCGGGGCCCTGCAGCACCGTAAAGTTGCCGACCGACTTGATGCGCTCGACGTCTTGCAGCGGCACCGGCTCCATGACGTCGGTCTCGCCCGACAGGAGCGCGGCGACGCGCGTCGCGTCGTTGCCGATCGGCGTGAAGACGATCTCGTCGAGGTTGCTCTCGTTCTTGCCCCACCAGGCGAAGTTCTTCACCAGCACCGTCCGTACCGAGGGCTGGCGTTCCTTCAAGCGATAGGGACCGGTGCCGTTGGCCTTGAAGCTGGCCGTGTTCTCGATGCCCTTCCTGCGGTCGACGGGCTTTTCGGCCTTGTTGTCCTCGCACCATTTCTTGCTCATCATGGCGAGCGTCGTCAGGGTGTCGGGAAGGATCGGATAGGGGGCCGTGGTCTCGATGTCGACGGCGAGCTCGCCGACCTTCCTCACTTCCTTGATCGGATTGGTGTAGCCCTTCATGTCCGAGCCGTCGCCGGCCGCGCGCTTGAACGTGAACACGACGTCGTCCGCGGTGAAGGCGGTGCCGTCGTGGAATTTGACGCCCGGGCGCAGGTCGAAGCGCCAGACGGTCGGGCTGGTCTGAGTCCACTTCATGGCCAGCGCCGGTGTCAGGCCCATCGTCTTGTCGCGCTCGATCAGCGACTCGTAGACGTTGCCGGTGAAGCTCAGCTGCAGGCTCTCGTTGAGAGAATGCGGATCCATCGACTGCACGTCGCCTTGATTGGAAACGCGCAAGGTGGCGGCATTCGCGGCCAGCGCGAAGGAAGCGACGAGAGCCGCGACGGCAAGTTTTTTCATGGGTGGTTCCGTAAGACGTGGCGCCTAGTGGCCGCCGGTGGGCTTCTCGACACGAAGACGCGGGTCGACGGCGAAGTAGAGCAGATCGACGACGAGGTTGATGACGACGAAGATCAGCGCGATCAGGCAGAGATACGCCGCCATCACCGGGATGTCGGCGAAGGTCACGGCCTGGATGAAGAGCAAGCCCATCCCGGGCCACTGGAACACCGTCTCCGTGATGATCGCGAAGGCGATCAGCGAGCCGAGTTGCAGGCCGGTGATAGTGATGACGGGCACGAGCGTGTTCTTCAGCGCATGGCCGAAATAGACGGCGCGATTCGGCAGGCCGCGCGCTCGCGCGAACTTGATGTAGTCGGCGCGCAGGACCTCGAGCATCTCGGCCCGCACCAGCCGCATGATCAAGGCGAGTTGGAAGATGGCGAGCGTGATCGCCGGCAGGATCAGGTGCTTCCAGCCATCGAGGCTGGCCATTCCGGTGGTCCAGGCGCCGAGCGCGAACACCTCGCCGCGGCCGAAGCTCGGCAGCCACTTCAAGGTCACCGCGAAGACGAGGATGAGCAGGATGCCGATCAGGAAGGGCGGCAGCGAGACGCCCAGCAGCGAGATCGTCATCAACGTTTGCGAAAGCAGCGTGCCGCGCTTGAGCGCCGTGTAGACGCCCATCGAAATGCCGAACACCAGCGCGATCACCGCCGAGAGCATCGACAGCTCGAGCGTGGCAGGCAATCGCTCGGCGATCAGCGACGAAACCTTGCGCCCCTGGCGCAAGCTGAGCCCGAACTCGCCGCGCGCGGCGTTGCCGACGAAGCGGGCGAACTGGACCGGGAACGGCTGGTCGAGGCCGAGGTCGGCGCGAAGCTCGACCCGCTGCTGAGGCGTTGCGTCCTGGCCGAGGATGTTGGTCACCGGATCGCCGACGTACTGGAACAGCATGAAGGCGATGAAGGCGACCGTCAGCATCACGAGGACGGCCTGCACGAGGCGGCGGAGTACGAAGGCGAGCATGAAAGAGGGCCGATCAGAGCAAAACGCGCGCCACGCGTCAAAGGGGAATGCCCGAAGCCCGTTGCCCATCGCCAATGAAAAAGGCCGCCCGGAGGCGGCCTTTGAAGCACTGAAGGTCAAGCTCGCGCGAGGCGAGCTCGCGATCAGAAGAAGTGGCGCAGGCCCAGCTCGAAGCCCTTGGAACTGCCGCCATCGTTCGGGAGGGCTGTGATTGAGGATCCACCCGCGACTGAGTTGTGAGACAAGGAGCCATTCTTCAGATCGGCGATGGTGCCGTACATTGCGGTCCGCTTGGACAGGTTGTACTGGTACGTCGCCGCCACCTGCCAGATGGTGTTCGTCACTGACGGGGAGAGGATGCTGTTCGTCGCCTTGCCGCGCGAGTAGCCGAGGTGAACTTCGCTTTGACCGAAGGGAATGACCGTGCTGATCGAACCACGGGTATCCTTCAGATTGGTCTGGCTATCGCGGTCGATGTAACCCATCACCTTCAGGAAGCCGAAGTCGTACGAACCGCCGACGTTGATTGTCTTGTCGTCGCCGCCCGTGGGGGCCGCGTTGCGCTGCGTTCCGTAGGCCACGGCCACGTCGAACGGGCCGGCCGCGAAGCCGGCGCGCGCGCCGAAGTAGCGACCAGCGTTGCTCGTCTGGCCCGCGGCAGTGCCGGAGGTGCAACCCGGGACGCCGGTGCAGTTCTCTGCCGCGGCGACCATGGCCTGACCATAGAAACCGCCGAGGTTCGCGGGCAGGAAGTAGCCGACCGAGTTGTCAGCGCGAACGAATGTAGACGTCAGCAGTTGTGCGACGTGGCTGGAATCACCCAGGCCGTTCGTGCCGAACGCGTCGTAAATCGTGTTGTTCCAGAACGTCGGCGTGTAGTCGCGGCCAGCGCGGACTTCACC
>JAYSMB010000594.1:0-2979 GCA_043725065.1 Burkholderiales bacterium | reverse complement strand
GGACGGCTGGGACCTGGACGCCGCGCGCAGGCCGTTGGGGGTGTACTACCGCGTCAGTCGCGATTCGGTCGTCGACATCCAGGCCGCGATCTTCAACATCGGTGCCGTCTTTGTCTCGGCCAACGCCCACGACGGATGGGACGCGCTGCTGCGCGACAAGCCCGCTGCGCCACCCAAACGCCACGACGACCTTCCGTCGATCGGACCGATCCGCAACAAGAAGAGCAGCGGCGGACATGCGTTTGCACTGGTCGGCTTCAACGATCGCGGCTTCATCGTGCAAAACTCCTGGAACACGGTGTGGGGCGCCTGCGGCTTCGCGGTGCTTCCTTACGAGGACTGGGTCGCCAACGCCACCGACGTCTGGGCGTGCGCGCTCGGCGTCCCGCTCGCCCTGCGGGCTGCCCGCAGCGAGCGGTCCTTGCCGCTGGTGTCGTCGCGGTCACGCGTCGGCAGCGGCCGTTCGCTGACCACGCTGCAACGCGACGCCCGCGATCCCGACAACCCGGCCAACGATCCCTGGCCGATCGACCATCACTTCACGTTCAAGGCGTACCAGCCGTGGAGTACCGACGTCGCCTACGGCCACACCCTGGTGACCGGCAACGACGGCGAGCTGGCGGCCGTCGATTTCACGCGCGACGCCGCCGACAAGGGCGGGTTGGCCGAGGAAGTCGTTCGCGCCAACCCCCAGGCGTGGCTTGCCAGGCAAGGCGGCAAGGTGCTGAAGCTCGCGGTCTACGCGCACGGCGGACTGAACAGCGAGGACGAGTCGATCAAGCGCATTCGCGTTCTCGGGCCCTGCTTCGAAGCCAACGGCATCTACCCCCTCTTCCTCACCTGGAAGACGGGCCCCGGCGAAACCATCGCCGACATGGCCCAGGACTGGGTGAGAAAGATCGTCGGCGAAGAGGCCGCGGGCTCCTCGGCGCTGCTCGACGCACTCGGCGACGCGAAGGATCGCGCCGTCGAAGCCGCTGCGCACGTGTTCGGCAAGGGCATCTGGTCGGAGATGCGCGAGAACGCCGAGCGCGCGACCGCGCCCGGGCACGGACTCAACCTGCTGCTCGCCAACCTGGCGGGGCTGCAGTCGGATCTGCAAGCCGCGGGCAAGAGTCTGGAAGTGCACCTGGTGGGCCACTCCGCCGGCTCGATCCTGCTCGGCCACTTCGTCCGGCAGCTCATGGTCCCGGTTCCGGCGCTTGGCCAGGCCGCCTTGCCGATCGCGACCACCAGCCTGTACGCCGCCGCATGCTCGTCGGCGTTCGCCAACCAGACCTACGCGGCGGCTGCCAAAGCGGGCGCTTTCGATCTCGCCAAGCTCTGGCTCTACGTGCTGTCGGACGGCAACGAGAAGGACGATGGCCTTCCGAACCCGAAGCTCGCCGCCTACGGCAAATCCCTGCTCTATCTCGTATCGCGGGCGCTCGACGACGTGCGCAAGATGCCGCTGCTGGGCATGGAGCGCGCGCAGCTGGGCAAGTACGCGCGCGATTCCGACCAGTGGGACGAGGACCAGCTCCCCGAGGTGCGACGCTGGCAGGCGGTCTGGCCCGCCGGCAAGCCGCTGCTTGTCACGATCGAGACGCCGCAGGTCATCAACACGCGCGAGGGCGATCACATCCAGGCGACCCACGGTTCGTTTGACAACAACATCGCCGTCCTCACCGAAACGATCGAACGGATCAAGGGCGCGCCGGTGGCGGCGCCCCTGGAGTGGCTGGACTACTGAAGCGCGGCCTGCCGGCGCCAGAGTGCGAAGTGCACGGCGCCGGCGCGCGAGGCCCGATGCTCGATCATTCCCAGCCGCTCTGCCAGCAAAGGGTCGAGCGGCCTCGGCGATTCGAAGTAGACGAATCCGCACGGGCCGGCGATTCGTGACGCTGCCTCGACCGCCGGAATGAGCAGCGACGAATCGAAAGGCGGGTCGAGCAGGACCAGGTCGAACACCGGCGGCGACCGCGCCATCCATCGCAGGGCGTCGGCACGTTCGATGCGAACGGCGTCGGCGTGCAGGCGCTCCTTGCTGACCGAAAGCTGAGCGACCAGCGCCGGATCGCGTTCGAGCAGCACCACCTCGCTCGCGCCGCGCGACGCGGCTTCGAAGCCGAGCGCGCCGGTGCCCGCGAAAGCGTCGAGGCAGCGCCAGCCGGAGAGCTCCTGGCCGAGCCAATTGAACAGCGTCTCGCGGACGCGATCGGGCGTCGGTCGCAGGCCGGGCCGATCGGCGACCGGCAATTTGCTGCGCTTCCAGACGCCGCCGACGATGCGCACCTCGCGCGGCGGCCCGGCGTGCGACGGCACTTTTCTCACCATCGCACCGGGATGCCGTCGCGCGCGAGTTGGGCCTTGGCGTCGCGCACCGAGAACTCGCCGTAGTGGAAGATGCTCGCGGCAAGCACCGCGTCGGCGCCGCCGATCCGGATGCCGTCCGAGAGATGTTGGAGCGAGCCGACGCCGCCCGAGGCGATCACCGGCACGTCGACGGCGTCGGCGACGGCGCGCGTGAGCTCGAGGTCGAAGCCGATCTTCGTGCCGTCACGGTCCAGGCTGGTGAGCAGGATCTCGCCCGCGCCATCGGCGGCCATGCGACGCGCCCACTCGACCGCGTCGAGCCCGGTGTTGCGTCGGCCGCCGTGCGTGTAGACGTCCCAGCCGTCAGCGGCCGAACCATCTGCCGATGACCCGAAGCAGCGCTTCGCGTCGATGGCGACGACGATGCACTGCGCGCCGTACTTTCGCGACGCATCGCGAATGACCTGCGGATTCGCGACCGCTGCCGAATTGAAGCTGACCTTGTCGGCGCCGGCGTTGAGCAGGCGTCGCACGTCTTCGACCGTTCGCACGCCGCCGCCGACCGTCAGTGGGATGAACACCTGCGACGCGACGGCCTCGATGATGTGCAGGATCAGGTCGCGTCCGTCGCTCGTGGCGGTGATGTCGAGGAAGGTGAGCTCGTCGGCGCCTTGTTCGTTGTAG
>JAYSMB010000593.1:0-6797 GCA_043725065.1 Burkholderiales bacterium | reverse complement strand
CTTGAAGGCCACGACTTCCAGCACCGGCGACAGGAAGATCATGATCAGGATGCCGACCGAGGCGGCGAAGAACGACGCCATCATGGTCACGCCGAGCGCCGCGCCGCCGCGCCCCTGCTGCGTCATCGGGTAGCCGTCGATGCAGGTCACGGCATGCGGCGGGTGGCTCGGCAGGTTGAGCAGGATGGCGCCGATCGCGCCGCCGTACATCGAGCCGTAGAAGATGCCAGCCAGCATCAGGATCGCCGGCACGGGGGCGATGACGTACGTGAGCGGCAGCAGCATCGAGATCGCCGTCAGCGCGCCCATTCCGGGCAGCACGCCGATCAGGTTGCCGAGCAGGACGCCGAAGACCGACCACATCAGGTGGTTCGGCATCAGGGCGACGCCGAAGCCGTACCACAGGTCGTGCAGCGCTTGTCCCACGGCGTCAGCCCCAGGTGAAGAGGGGAAATGTCATCTTCAGGCCGTAGACGAAGATCAATACGCCGACGACGGTGATCCCGGCGGCGAGCAGGGCCGACGCGCGCACGCTGTTGCCGCGGTCGCCCATCGCCGCGATGAACACCGAGATGAAGGTCGCCGGCACGAGGCCGCCGTAGGCGCCGAAGACGACGAAGGCGAGTACGCCGCCGAGCACGCAGAGCCAGCCGCGCCATTCGGTCGGCATGCTCTCGGCGGTGCCGAAATCACCGGGCTCGGCGGTAACCCAGATCGCCACGCCGACGAGCGCCAGCAGGATGCCGAGCACGACCGGGACGAAGCCGGCGCCCATACGCGTCAGCGTGCCCATCCGGTACTCGAGACCCTGGCCGACGATGGCCAGGCCGAGAACCAGCAGCACGACGCCGCCGACGCGATCCTTGTTGAGCCGGCGAAGCGGTTTCATGCGACCGCCCGTCGGGTAACCGGCCACGGCGTCGCCGCCGCGATCCGCGAAAAGAACTCTGCCGAACGATCGGCGACCAGGTCGCGCTGTTGATCGACCGACACCATGTGATAGCTGTCGTCGAGCAACACGGTCTCGACCGGCGCGGCGACGCGCTTCTCGATGAGCTCGACGTTGCGCAGGCTGGCCACGTCGTCATCGGTCGAGTGAACGATGAGGCAGGGCGTTCGAACCTGAGCGAGCCGGCGCCGCACGCGCCGCGACAGCTGGACGAACTGCGCCAGCGAAGGCCAGGGGTTGCCGGGCAGTCCGGCGGCGCCGCTGTCGCCCGATTTCATGCTGCCGACGATCCAGTCGCGAATGCGCTCGTTCTTGATGCCGTAGGGAAAGGTCTCCATGAACTGGCGATTCCTGCCGTAGCCAAGCGCGCACGCCAGCGGCAACAGGAACGACAGCCTGCCGATCGGCGGGATCGCCCAGCCGTCGTAGCGAAAGGTGGTGCCGTACAGGCCGACGCCGTCGACCTCGTCGGGCCGCTCGATGGCGAGTTCCAGCGCCAGCAGCGCGCCCATCGACAGGCCCGCGACGAAGAGGTGATCGACCTCGCCGCGCAACTTCAGCGCCGCCTGCTCGACGCTGCGATACCAGTCGCGCCAGCCCGTGGCGAGCAGGTCGGACTTCTCGCCGCAATGCCCCGCCAATTGGACCGCGCTGACCGTGAATCCCGCCTCGTGCAGGCGACGGGCGACGAAGCGCATCTCGACCGGCGTGCCGGTCAGGCCGTGGATCAGAAGCACGCCCGAGCGACCGGCGCGCCAGAAATACTCCAGCGACTTCTTCACGGCGCCTTCGGCAGGCCGGCCAGCTCGCGCCGGGCCCGGCGCAGAAGCTGGTCGAGCAAGGCAAGGCCAAGATCGATCTCTTCGCCGCTGATGTGCAGCGAAGGCGCGAAGGTGATGACGTTCTTGTAGTAGCCGCCGATGTCGAGCACCAGGCCCATCTTGCCGTTCGGACCGTCGAGGTCGCCCGAGAGGCCGATCTCGACCATGCGGTCGACCAGACGCTTGTTGGGCGTGAAGCCATCGGCCTCGCAGATCTCGGCACGCAGCGCGAGCCCCAGGCCATCGACGTCGCCGATCTCGGGATGGCGGCGCCGCAGGTCCTTCAGACCCTCGAGAAAATGCGCGCCGCTGGCCATCACCATCGTCTCGTAGTCGGTCTCGGCCAGCATCTTCATGGTCTCGAGCCCGACCGCCGTGCCGAGCGGATTGGAGGCGAAGGTGGAATGGGTCGAGCCGGGCGGAAAGACCGCCGGACTGATCAGCTCCTCGCGCGCCCACAGACCGGCCAGAGGATTCAGGCCATTGGTGAGCGCCTTGCCGAAAACCAGCACGTCGGGCACGACACCGAAATGCTCGATGCCCCAGAGCTTGCCGGTGCGAAAGAAGCCCATCTGGATTTCGTCGACGACGAGCAGGACGCCGTATTGGTCGAGCACCTTCTTCAGTCCGATGAAAAAATTCTTCGGCGGGATGACGTAGCCGCCCGTGCCCTGCACCGGCTCGACGTAGAAAGCGGCGTATTCGCACTGCCGGGCCTTGGCGTCCCAGACGCCGTGGTATTCGGTCTCGAACAGGCGCGCGAAGTCGCGCACGCACTGTTCGCCGTACTCTTCCTTGTCCATGCCCTTCGGGCCGCGGAAGTGATACGGGAAGGGAACGAAGTGGGCGCGATCGCCGAAGTGGCCGAAACGGCGCCGGTAGCGATAGCTCGAGGTGATCGCCGAGGCGGCGAGGGTGCGGCCGTGGTAGCCGCCCTCGAAGGCGAACATCAGGCTCTTGCCGGCACTGGCGTTGCGCACCAGCTTGAGTGAATCCTCGATCGACTGCGAGCCGCCGACGTTGAAATGGACGCGACCCTTCTTGTCCCACTTGCGCAGCGCGTCCTCGGCGATCGTCTTGGCAAGCTCGATCTTGGTCGGATGCAGATACTGACTGGCGAGCTGCGGCAAGGTGTCGAGCTGGCGTTTCATCACCGCGGCCAGGCGCGGATTGGCGTAGCCGAAGTTCACGGCCGAATACCACATCTGCAGATCCAGATAGGCGACGCCGCGCCCATCGAACAGGTAGCTGCCCTCGCAGCGCTCGAACACCTTCGGTGGCTCGACGTAGTGAACGGTGTCTCCGAAAGAGCAATAGCGTGCCTCGTCGGCAAGCAGGTCAGCGGCGCCCATGAGCGAACTCCTTGTCATCGATCTCGTGTTCGCGCCGGGCGGGTCGCAACCGGTTCCAGATTTGCAGCGCCTCGCCGAAATCGGCGACGGCGTGGTGGGGCAGTCCCCGCTCCGCGCAGTGCGCGAGCAACTCGCCGCGGGCAAACACAAGATCGGCGCGCCCGGCGGCACAAAAGTCCGATGCACCGTCGCCGATCATCAGCACCGCCGGCGCGGGCTGGCGGGGCGGTATCTCGGCACAAGCGCACTTGCAGGTCGCGCCGTCGCTTCGGCAGGCGTCGCGGGCATGGGGAAATTCGAGCCGCCAGCGTCGCTCGCCGGTCTGCACCAGATGGCTCGCCGCGACCGGCACGCCAGAGACGCCGTGCCGCATCAGAACCGTGCGGATCGCGTGGTCGAGCCCGTCGCTGACGATGCGCAAAGGAATGCCCTCGTCGCGAAGCGCGGTGGCGAAGGCCTTGAAGCCCGCGTCGATCCGCACCTCGCCAACGTGCGCGTCGAACTCTTCGCGGCTGCAGTCGAGCAGCGCGATCTGCCCGGCCATGCACTCGCGCGAGCCGATCCGGCCGGAACGCCATTCTTCTTCGATCGCCTGCCAGCCCGGACCTGCGAACCGGGCCAGCAGCGAGTCGGTGAGGTCGTGCAGCGAGATCGTGCCGTCGAAATCGCACAGGACCGTCCATGCCCGCGGCACGGCGTCGATCGACACCGAACCCGCGGGCTCGCCAGGTACGTGGAGGGCGGGCATCGGGCCGCTTCAGGCGGCCTGGGTGGCGCCGGGCCGCGACGCGACGATCTCCGCCTCGAGCACGTCCGACAAGTGCATCAACGTGATGCCGGCCTGTCTCGGGTCGAGCTTTTCTTCGGGAACGCGGACCGAGAAGCGGTCTTCGACGGCGAACACGAACTCCATCAGCGTCAGCGAATCCATGCCCAGACTTTCGAGCGTCGTCTCGGGCCGCAGAAGCACGGGGTCGACATGGAACTTGTCTTGAAGAACGCGGACGATGTCGTCGAAGACTTCGATGTTCATGGGTCGGAGCGAATGGTGAAGGGGGCCGGAGAACGCATCGGCCTGACGTATCCTCGTCGACGGTTATCCCACGCCCTGCCTGACCAGCACCTGACTGCCGCGCGCCGATGCGAATCCTTCTGGTGGAAGACGACGCCGTGCTGCATCAGGTCGTCCGGCGCAGCCTGGAGGATGCGGGCAACCACGTCGACAGTGCCGACACGCTGGCGACCGCTGGCCACATCTGGTCGGTGCAACCCTTCGATGCCGTCGTCCTCGACCTCAATCTGCCCGACGGCAGCGGCCTCGTCGCCTTGCGCGCGGCGCGCGCGCGCGGCGACCGGACGGCGGTGCTCGTGCTCACGGCCCGCAACCGCACCGACGAGCGGGTGGCCGGACTCGATGCCGGCGCCGACGACTATCTCGGCAAACCGTTCGAGCTGGCCGAGCTCGCGGCGCGTCTGCGCGCCCTGGCGAGGCGGGCCAACGGTGCGGAAGCCTCGGTCGAAGTGGGTGGCCTGCGCCTCGATCGGGCGGCCGGCCGCTTCTTCGTCTCCAGCGAGGCGACGGTCAGCGAACTCGAGCTGCCCGCCCGCGAGTACGCGGTGCTGATGGAACTGGTCACGCCGCCGGGACGGGTGCTCAGCAAGAAGACGCTTTCGGAAAAACTCTCGAGTTTCGACGGCCATCTCGGCGACAACGCGCTCGAGGCCTTCATCTCCCGGCTGCGCAAGAAGCTGGTCGGCAGCGGCGCGACGATCCGCACGCTGCGCGGGCTCGGTTACCTGATCGAAGTCGAGCGCGCCGCGCCATGAGCCCCGCCCGGCCGCCCGAAGCGATTCCTTCCCGCTCGGCCCGACCGGTCGCTGCGCGATCGCCTTCGCTGCGCTCGCGCATGATCTGGCGCGTGCTGGTGCCGCTGGCGGTGACCTGGTCGATCGGCAGCGCGGTCGCCTTCTACCTGTCGTGGGAGCTGGCCGGGCGCGCCTTCGACCGCGCGATGCTCGACGACGCGTACGCGATCGCGGCCAACGTCGTCGAGCGCGACGGGGCGCTGATCCTCAACCTGTCGGAACACGAGGTCGACAACGTTCTTTTCGATCGCGACGAGAAGGAATACTTCGCGATCTACGGCAGCGATGGCAAGCTGATCGCAGGAACTGCCCTGTTGCAGTTGCCCTTGCCGACCTTCGGCGACACCCGCCCGACGGCGTTTTGGGACGGCAGCCTGGGCGGCGCCGCATTGCGCATCGCCCGCGTGAACACCGAGGGCACCCGCCCGTTCAGCGTGATCATCGGCCAGACCACGCGCAGCCGGGCCACTCTTCTGAGCGGCTTGTTGTTGCGCTCGATCGCACCGCAGCTCGCCCTGCTGCTGCTGCTCGGCCTCTACCTCGGGCGCCAGATCAGCCGCGAACTCGAGCCACTGCGCCACCTGCATCTCGAGCTCGATCGCCGTCATTCCAGCGACCTCGACCCGATCGTCCTGCAACCGCTGTCGGACGACGTGCGGCGGCTGCGCGATGCGGCCAACGCGCTGCTCTCCCGGATCGACGGCGGCGTTCGGGCACAGCGTGAATTCGCGGGCAGCGTGGCCCACGAGCTGCGCACGCCGCTCGCCGGAATCCGCGCGCTGGCCGAATACGGGCTCGCCCACGACGACACGGCGATCTGGCGCCAGCAACTGCAAAGCATCGTCCTGAGCGAAGAGCGGGCCAGCCGGCTGGTCGACCAGCTTCTCGCGCTGGCCCTTGCCGACGAGGCACGCGACAGCGTCAAGCTCGAGGCCGTGCGTGTCGACGAGCTGGTGCGGCGCACCTTGCTCGCCTTCGTGCCGCGCGCCGATGCCCAAGGCGTCGATCTCGGCGCCGAGGGCCTCGACGTCGCCACGACTGTGCGCGCCGCACCGGTTTTGCTGGAAGTCGTTCTTGCCAACCTGATCGACAACGCCCTGCGCTACGGCAAGGGAAGCGCGCCGGCGATGCTGACCGTCGAGATCGACAGTCGGCAAGGCCACGTCGGGATCAGCGTCGTCGACTCCGGCCCGGGTCTCGATGCCGAGCAGCGCGAAAACCTGCGCCGGCGATGGACGCAGGGCCTGGCCGGGGTCCGCCTCGGTTCCGGCGCCGGCCTCGGCTTGGCGATCGCGTCGCGCTACGTCGCACTGATGGGCGGCGAGTTGCTGCTCGAGTCCGGGACCGGCGGCAGGGGCCTGCGTGCCGTGGTGCGACTGCGGGCGGCATAGCCGCGTCACTCAGTCGGCCTTGATGTCTTCGTTGGCGTCGTTGCGGACGAAGCCGCGATCGTCGATGGCGAAAGTCTCGGGCGGCGGGCGAGACGAATCGACGGCCGTCACTTTCCACCGGACGCGGTCTTCGCCGTCGATGATCAGGAGCGCCAGGCCTTGCGCCGCGCTCCAGCAGATCCTGCTCGCGCGCTCACCTTGCGTCAGCAAGTACCACCGGCAGGCGGCGATCGGCGCCGGACCGCGGGCCGGTGGCCCGATCGCGGCCAGCGTGTACGCGCCTGCGGGCCGCGCGACGCCGTGCGCCAGTCCGAACCAGTCACCCTAAGAACCGCAGTTGCCCCAATGCAATCCCCGGGAAAGCCAGCACTGGTGCGGGTTTGATGTCATTTGGCAAACTCACCCGATGGGTGAAGCA
>JAYSMB010000592.1:0-5698 GCA_043725065.1 Burkholderiales bacterium | reverse complement strand
GAACGCTTGCATCGCGAGTCGCGCTTCATCGGTGCCGCGCCGATCACCGTCCCGGCGACCGCGGCGTCGTGCTTCGTCGCCCCGGTCGCGTTCGAGCTGGGCAGTATTGAAGAAGTGAAGGCCGAGATCTTCGGCCCGGTGCTGCACATCGTACGTTGGCGCGGCGACGTCGATGCCCTGATCGCCCGCATCAACGCGCTCGGTTACGGCCTCACGCTCGGCATCCAGACCCGCATCGACAGCCGGGCGCTGCGCCTGGCCCGCGAAGCGAGGATCGGCAACGTCTACGTCAATCGCAACATGATCGGCGCCGTGGTCGGCGTGCAGCCGTTCGGCGGCGAAGGGCTCTCGGGCACCGGGCCGAAGGCCGGTGGCCCGCACTACCTGCCGCGCTTCTGTGCCGAGCAGGTGGTGACGATCAACACGGCGGCCGCCGGCGGCAACGTGGCGCTGCTGGCCGGGCTGCCGTGACGGTGGGGCAAGGCACGGACTCCGGGTTGTGCGCTGCTTACACTGCCCCGATGCAAACCATCGCATTCATCGGCGGCGGCAACATGGCGAGCGCGATCGTCGGCGGCCTGATCGCCGGCGGTCGCGCGACCTCTTCCATCATCGTGGTCGAGCCGGGCGAAGCGCAGAGGCAAAGTCTGGCCGACCGCTTCGGCATCGCCGCGCTGGCGGCAGCCGACGCGTCGCTCGACAGCGCAGAGCTCGTGGTCTGGGCGGTCAAGCCGCAGCTCTTTCGCCTTGCCGCGGCGCCGTGTGCGCCGTACGTCGGCGGCGCGCTTCAGCTGAGCGTGATGGCCGGCATTCGCAGCGATGCGATCGCCTCGGCCACCGGCAGCCAGCGTGTCGTTCGTGCCATGCCGAACACGCCGGCCCTGATCGGTCAGGGCGTCGCCGGCGTGTTCGCCCGGCCGGCCGTGAGTGCTGAAGATCGCGAACGCGTCGAGACCGTCCTGGCGCCGACCGGCGAGGTCGTCTGGATCGATCGGGAAGAAGCGCTCGACGCCGTGACGGCGCTGTCCGGCTCGGGCCCGGCCTATGTGTTCCACCTGATCGAGGCGATGCTCGCCGCGGCGCGAGACATGGGCCTGCCCGAGGCCGCGGCCCGACTGCTCGCGGTGCGGACCGTGGCCGGCGCCGCGGCGCTCGTCGCGGCATCGAGCGACGCGCCGGAACTGCTGCGCAAGAACGTCACCTCACCCGGCGGCACGACGCAGGCGGCGATGGCCCTGCTCGAGGCCCGCGGAGTCAAGGCCGCCTTCGTCGACGCCATCCTCGCGGCGCGCGATCGGGCCCGCGAGCTGGGCGACGAGTTCGGCACAGCGCGGCCCTGAGCGACACCGACTGCCGCAGCGCAAGCTGACGGCGCGCTCCGGCGAGGACTAGAGTCGCGAACCGACCTCTACCCGCAGGGTGCCCCATGTCTTTCCCCCCGGACGATCCGTTGAGCTACCTCTCTTACCTTCGGCCGACGGCCACGAGCCCCTGGCACACCTATCTCGCGCAGGTCGACCGCGTGGTGCCCTACCTCGGCCCGCTGGCCCGCTGGTCGGAGACGCTGAAGCGGCCGAAGCGGGCCCTCATCGTCGACGTGCCGATCGAGATGGACGATGGCAGCGTTTCCCATTTCGAGGGCTTTCGCGTCCAGCACAACCTGTCGCGCGGGCCCGGCAAGGGAGGCGTGCGCTACCACCCCGACGTGACGCTCGAGGAAGTGATGGCGCTGGCCGCCTGGATGACGGTGAAGTGCGCTGCCGTCAACCTGCCCTACGGCGGCGCCAAGGGCGGCATTCGCGTCGACCCGAAGGCGCTCTCGATGAAGGAACTCGAGCGCATGACACGCCGCTATACGAGCGAGATCGGCATCATCATCGGCCCGCAGCGCGACATCCCCGCGCCCGACATGAACACCAACGCCCAGATCATGGCGTGGATGATGGACACGTACTCGATGAACACCGGCACCACGGCGACCGGCGTCGTCACCGGCAAGCCGATCCACCTGGGTGGCTCGCTCGGGCGCGTCAAGGCGACCGGCCGGGGCGTCTTCGTGACCGGCCGCGAGGCGGCGCGGCGGATCGGCCTCAATCTCGACGGCGCCCGCGTCGCTGTCCAGGGCATGGGCAACGTCGGCAGCTCGGCAGCCGAGTTGTTCGTGCAATCGGGCGCGAAGCTCGTCGCCATGCAGGACCACACAGGAACGCTCGTCCTGCCCTCCGGCTTCGACATGGCCGGGACGATGGAGGTGCTCAAGCGTGACGGCGGCATCGCCAACATAGAGGGCGCCGGACGCCTCGACAACGAGGCGTTCTGGGACGTCGATTGCGACATCCTGATCCCGGCCGCGCTCGAGGGCCAGATTACGCCCGAGCGCGCGCAGCGCATCAAGGCGAGGATGATCCTCGAAGGCGCGAACGGGCCGACGCTGCCGGAGGCCGACGACGTGTTCGCCGAGCGTGGCGTGCTGGTCGTGCCCGACGTGATCTGCAACGCCGGCGGCGTGACGGTCAGCTACTTCGAATGGGTGCAGGACTTCTCGAGCTTCTTCTGGAGCGAAGACGAGATCAACGTGCGCCTCGACAAGATCATGGTCGACGCCTTGAAGAAGATCTGGGACACCGCCGATCGCCACAAGATCAGCCTGCGCACCGCGACCTTCGCCGTCGCCTGCGAACGCATCCTCATGGCGCGCGAGGAGCGGGGCCTCTATCCGTAGGACGCGCGTCAGTCGACCGGCAGCGGTGAGGGGGGCTTGATCTCCTCGAGGCAGATCATCGAGCGCACGTCGTCGATGCCGGGCACCTGCATCAAGCGGTCGGTGAGGAAAGTGCTGAGACTCTTCAGGTCGCGCGCGACGACCTTGAGCAGGTAGTCGTAGTCGCCCGAGACGCCGTGACATTCGAGGATCTGCGGATAGGCGCGGATCTGCGCTTCGATCTCGCGGACCCGCCCGAACTGGTCGCCGGCGATGCTGACGCTGACGTACGCCGTCACCGCCAGGCCGAGCGCCTCGGCGTCGATTTGCGCCGCGTAGCCGCGGATCACACCGCGCTCCTCGAGCGAGCGAACCCGGCGAAAGCACTGCGGCGCCGAAAGGTGAACCTTGGCCGCGAGCTCGACGTTGGTGGCCCGCCCGGCGGCTTGCAGCACGAGGAGAATCTTGCGGTCGATATTGTCGAGTTCGGCCATAACGCCGCTATTTTGAGGCAATATGCGCAAGAAGTGTGCGCTGATAGGAATTCATGCGCACGAAGTAGCACGCACCTTTCGCGCTCCGCGGGATAGAGTGCAGCTCACTGTTCGACTCGCAGGAAATCGTCATGACCACCACCGCCCGTACTGCCGCACTCGCCCGCCTCGGCACGACGCCCGTCGAACTCGAGCGCCGCTACGGCGCCCGCAACTACGACCCGCTCAAGGTCACGCTCGAACGCGGCGAAGACGTCTGGCTCTTCGACACCGCCGGTCGCCGCTACCTCGACATGATGTCGGCGTACTCGGCGGTGAGCTTCGGCCATGGCCACCCGACGCTCGTTCACGCCCTGACCGAGCAGGCGAAGACGCTCGCGGTCACGAGCCGCGCGTTCCATACCGCGCGCCTCGGCAGCTTTCTCGAACGGCTGTGTCGCATGACCGGCATGGCGCGCGCCTTGCCGATGAACACCGGCGCCGAAGCCGTCGAGACCGCGATCAAGGCGGCGCGCAAGTGGGCCTACAAGGTTAAGCGCGTCCCCGAAGGGCAGGCCGAGATCCTGGTGGCTGCGGGCAACTTCGCCGGCCGCACCACGACCATCATCAGCTTCTCGAGCGAAGCCCAGTACCGCGATGGTTTTGGGCCCTTCACACCTGGTTTCGCGAGCGTACCGTTCGGCGACGCGGCCGCGCTCGAAGCGGCGATCGGTCCGAACACGGCGGCCTTCATCGTTGAGCCGGTGCAGGGCGAGGCCGGCATCATCGTGCCGCCGCCCGGCTACCTGCGCGCGGTGCGCGAAATCTGCACCCGCCACAACGTGCTCATGATCGCCGACGAGGTGCAGACCGGCCTCGGCCGCACCGGCCGCATCCTCGCCTGCGACCACGAAGGTGTGCGGCCCGACGGCCTCACGCTCGGCAAGGCGCTCGGCGGCGGACTGTTGCCGGTGAGCGCGTTCTGCGCGATCGAAGAGGTGATGTCGGTGTTCCGGCCCGGCGACCACGGCAGCACGTTCGGCGGCAACCCGCTCGGTGCGGCAGTGGGCGAGGCCGCTCTCACCTTGCTCGAGAACGGGCCGTTCTGCGAGACGGCGCGGGTCCAGGGTGAATACCTGCTGGCGCGGCTGGTGCGACTCGCTCATCCGGCGATCGTCGACATCCGCGGCAAGGGTCTGCTCGTTGGTGTCGAGATCGACCCGGCCTTCGCCGGCGCGCGCCGTGTCTGCGATGCGCTTGTCGACGAAGGCGTGCTTACCAAGGACACGCACGGGACGGTCGTGCGCATGGCGCCGCCGCTGACCATCGGGCGCGCCCAGATCGACATGGCCGTCAGCGCGCTCGGTCGCGCGCTCGACCGGATCGCGGTGGCCGAGCCGGTCGCCGCCTGATCAGCGCGAGGCGAACTCGAGGGCGACGCCCGCGAAGACGGCGAAGCCGAGCCAGTGGTTGAGGCGGAAGGCGCGAAAGCACCCGTCGCGGCTTCGGCCGCGGATCAACGTGTAGTGCCAGGCGGCGATCAGGGCGGTGGCGACGAGCCCGGCGAAGTACGGCCAGCGCAATCCGAGCTGTGTCCCGAGCACGGACCAGACAGCGAGGAAGGCGACATAGAAGAGCACTACCGCGGCGACGTCGAAGCGGCCGAGCGTGATCGCCGAGGTCTTGATGCCGATGCGCAGGTCGTCGTCACGGTCGACCATCGCGTACTCGGTGTCGTAGGCAAGCACCCAGAACAGGTTGCCGAGCAGCAGCCACCAGGCCAGGGCCGGCACCGCGCTGGCCAGCGTTGATGCCGACCACGAATCGCCTCCTCGAACCGCGGCGAACGCCATCGGAATGCCGAAGCTGAAGGCGACCCCGAGGACGGCCTGTGGCATCGCGAAGAAGCGTTTGCTGAACGGATAGAAAAGCGTGACGGCCAACGCCGCGAAGCTCCACGCCACAGCGGCGGCATTGGTCGTGAGGACAAGGGCGAACGCGGCCAGCGCGAGAACGGCGCCGAGCGCAAGCGCTTCGCGCACGCCGACGGCGCCGCTGGTCACGGGGCGGCTCGCCGTGCGCTTGACGTGGCGATCGAACTCACGGTCGGCGACATCGTTGGCGGCGCATCCCGCGCTGCGCATGAGGAAGGTGCCGATGACGAACACCGCGAGCAAGTGCCAGCCCGGAAAGCCGGCGGCGGCGATCCACAGCGCCGAGAGCGTCGGCCAGAGCAAAAGCAGCGTGCCGGCAGGGCGATCCCAGCGAATCAGGTCGAGGTAGAGCGCGAGACGCGCGCGAAAGCGCGGAGCTGACATGCGAAGATTGTGCTTAGCCGCACATTCCTTGGAGAAGCGTGTGTCCGACACGCTTGCGGCGTGCTAGCCCGTCCGCGTGGTCTTGGCGCAGTGCGTTAATGGTTGACTCACCCTAAGAACCGCAGTTGCCCCAATGCAATCCCCGGGAAAGCCAGCACTGGTGCGGGTTTGATGTCATTTGGCAAACTCACCCGATGGGTGAAGCA
>JAYSMB010000591.1:0-3295 GCA_043725065.1 Burkholderiales bacterium | reverse complement strand
TGTCCGGTCCGCAATTCCTTGCCGCGCTCGGCGAGATCCGCTTCATGCTGACCGTCCAGCCCGACGACGCGACGACGACGCTCATGACCTCGGCGGGCGAGCTGAAGGCGAACGAAGCCATCGCTGTGCCCGTGTTCGAGCGTCTGAAGCAAGGCAGCGTCGCTGTCGCCGAGCTCGCGGCGCTGCCGGCACTCGCCGGGTTGCCACCCGAGCAGCTCGCACAAACCTTGTCCCTGCTCGTCGAAAGCGGGCAGCTCCATCCGATGCGCGAAGGCGGCGCTGGCCGGTCGACATCGCAGGCGCTCAACGACTTGCTGATCGACGAGGCGCGACGCGCTGACTCGGTGCGCTTCCTCGCCGCGCCAACGCTCGGCTCGGGCGTCCATGTCGCTCATGCGGAGCAGCTCGTGCTGCTGGCGTTGCGCGAGCTCGGCAGCGCCAGCGTGGCCGGCGTGCGCGACCTGGTCTGGGCGCAACTCAAGGCGCAGAACAAGCGTCTGATCAGGGACGGGCGCCCGCTCGACGGCGATGCGGACAACCTTGCGGAAGTGGAGCGAAGGGTCTGCGGATTTCTCGATCACCGCCTGCCGTTGTTGCGCCGTCTGGGTGTCGTCGCAGGGCCGCCGGGTGTCTGACGTCGCGGCAACCAGAGCGCGATGATCGAAAGGGCGATCTTGATGACGAAGACGTTCATTCCCACCGGCGGACGGATCAGCCCGAGCTCCACCGTCATGACGATGATGACGCCGACCAGATCGGATCGAAGCCGAGCGCTGCAACGACCGCAAAGATGATCGGCACGGTCGGGATGATCATCGCCATCGCGTCCACCAGGCAGCCGAGCACGAGGTACATCCGCAGGATGAGCGCAGCCACGCCGTAGCAACCGAAGCCGAGGCCGGTGAGGAACTCAGCGAGCTTTTGCGGCGTCTGCGTGAGCTGGCTATCGAATTGTTTCGAGAACCCGGCATGCGCGGCGAAATGCGGCATTGAAGCTGCTGCCGTTGTTCCCACATGCGGCCGATGCCGCTGCGCGCGTTCTCGTTCGTGTTGTATGTCTACGTCGTCTGGCGCGTCGCGCCGGCGCTTGGCGCCGCCTGGATGGGCACGGCCTTCGCCGCCGTTCTCGTCGCCTCTTTCCTGACGCTGCCCTATGCCTTTCAGGCGCGGCGTTCGCAGCCGGTGCGAACGATCGATCGCGTGCTTGCCTGGAGCGGGCTGATCGGTATGGGCCTCTTTTCGTCGCTGTTCGTCCTGACCTTTTTTCGCGACTTGGCGCTGATCGCCGCGGCGCTGATCGTGACGGTCGTTCCCGGTAGCGTGCCGATGCCGACCCTCGCGCTCTTCAGCGCGCGTGCCGTGCCACTGATTGCGGCGGTCGTTACGCTGCTCGGCTTCGTCAACGCACGACGGACGGCGGCCGTCGTCCGCGTCGACGTGCCGGTCGTCGATCTGCCACCGGCGCTCGACGGCTTTCGCATCGCCCAGATCAGCGACATCCACGTCGGCCCGACCATCAGGCGGCCCTATGTCGAGGCGGTCGTCGCAGCGGTGAACCGGCTCGACGCCGACCTGGTCGCGGTGACCGGCGATCTCGTCGACGGTTCGGTGCCCGACCTGGCCGAGCACGTCGCGCCGCTCGCCGGACTGCGTTCGCGCGACGGCACCTTTTTCGTCACCGGTAACCACGAGTACTACTCGGGCGCGGCGGCGTGGGTCGGCGAGCTGCGCCGGCTCGGTATCACGGTGCTGATGAACGAGCACGTCGTGCTGCGCCGAGGCGATGCCGCGATCGTCGTCGCCGGCGTCAACGATTTCAGCGCTGGTCATTTCGACCGTGCTGAAGCGAGCGACCCGAAGCGCGCCCTCGCCGGCAGCCCGCCTGCCGCCCTGCGCCTGCTGCTCGCGCACCAGCCACGCAGTGCCGAAGGGGCGGAAGCGGCCGGGTTCGATCTGCAACTGTCGGGTCATACCCACGGTGGCCAGTTCCTGCCCTGGAACTTTCTGGTTCGCCTGCAGCAGCCCTTCACGGCGGGCCTGAAGCGCTGGCGAAAGATGTGGGTCTACACCAGCCGCGGCACGGGCTACTGGGGTCCGCCCAAGCGCTTCGGTGCGCCTTCGGAAATCACCTTGCTGCGACTGGTTCCGGCGCTTCGCTCGGCGGCCACGCGAAGCCGTCCAGCGCCTCGGGCGGCGCCGGCCGCGAGCGGGGTCTGACCCGGGCCAGCCCCTCTACAATCGACAAGTTTTGCCGGCGGCGCCCGGCGCCCCGAGAGGAACTTGCCCCGTGTTCATATCCGAAGCTTTTGCCCAGGCCGCGCCGGCCGCGGGTTCCGACTCGATGTTCGGCAACCTCACCACCATGCTGCCGCTGGTCCTGATGTTCGTCGTTCTCTACTTCGTGATGATCCGGCCGCAGATGAAGCGGCAGAAGGAACACAAGGCGATGATCGACGCGCTGGCCAAAGGCGACGAGGTCGTCACCTCGGGCGGCATGCTCGGCAAGGTTTCGAAGATGGGCGAGACCTTCGTCAGCGTCGAGATCGCCAACGGCATCGAGATCCAGATCCAGCGCTCTGCCGTGGTCCAGGTCATGCCCAAGGGCACGGTCAAGTAAGCGGAGCGGCGTTTGAATCGCTATCCCGTCTGGAAGTACGCGATCCTGGTGATCGCGCTTTTCATCGGCATCGTCTACACGCTGCCCAACTTCTTCGGCGAAGCGCCGGCCGTGCAGGTCTCGAGCGGCAAGGTCACGCTCAAGCTCGATTCGTCGTTGGCCCCGCGCGTCGAAGAGATCCTCGCCAAGGCCGGATTGAAGGCCGACTTCGTCCAGTACGACGGCAATTCGGTCAAAGCCCGCTTCGCTGATCTCGATGCCCAGCGCAAGGCAAAAGACGCGATCGGCGCGGCGCTCAACCCCGACGCCGACAACCCGACCTACATCGTCGCCCTCAATCTGCTCTCGCGCTCGCCCAAATGGCTGACCGCACTGCATGCGCTGCCGATGTACCTTGGCCTCGACCTGCGCGGTGGCGTCCACTTCCTGATGCAGGTCGACATGAAGGCGGCGCTCACCAAGCGCGCCGATTCGCTGGCCGGCGATGCGCGCTCGCTGTTGCGCGACAAGAATATCCGCCACACGGGGATCGCCCGCGAGGGCAATGCGGTCGTGATCCGCTTCCGCGATGCCGCCACTTCGACAGCGGCGCGCGCCGTGCTCGCCGATCAGCTCACCGACCTCGACTGGGTGGACAGCGTCGAAGGCGGCGATTTCAAGCTCACCGGCAACCTCAAG
>JAYSMB010000590.1:0-2471 GCA_043725065.1 Burkholderiales bacterium | reverse complement strand
AGCTCTGGCTCAAGCTCGAGCACCCGCAGGTGGGCGGCAGCTTCAAGGCGCGCGGCATGTTCAACCGCATGCGGTCGAACCCGGTGCCCGAAGCCGGCGTGGTCATCGCTTCGGGCGGCAACGCCGGCATCGCCGCGGCCGTCGCGGCGAAAGCGATGGGCGTGCGCTGCGAGGTGTTCGTGCCCGAGACCGCGAGCCAGGCCAAGCGCGACAAGCTCGCCGAGCTCGGCGCCGTGCTCACAATCGCCGGCGCCAGCTACGCCGAAGCACTGGCCGCCAGCCTCGAGCGCCAGGCACAGACCGGCGCCCTCTTGATGCACGCCTACGACCAGCGCGAGGTCGTGATCGGTGCCGGCACGCTGGCGGCCGAAGTGGAAGCAGACGCGGGCGTGCCCGACCGTGTGCTGGTCAGCGTGGGCGGCGGCGGGTTGATCGCGGGCGTCGCGTCGTGGTTTCAGGACCGGTGCTGGATCGATGCGCTGGAGCCGGAGCTGGCGCCGACGCTGTTTCGGGCGCGCGAAGCGGGCAAGCCGGTGGACGTCGCGGTGTCGGGGATCGCGGCCGATTCGCTGGGGGCGCGAAGGATCGGCAGCATCGCGTGGGACGTGACGCAGCGGTATGTGGATGCGGCGCATCTGTTGAGCGATGCGGCGATACGGGCGGCCCAAGAGGCGATGTGGAAGGAGCTGCGGCTGGCGGTGGAGCCGGCGGCGGCGCTGCCCTTGGCGGCATTGAGGACCGGGATCGTCAAACCCGGAAGCGACGAGCATGTGCTGCTGGTGATCTGCGGGGCGAATCTCGACCTGGCGTCGCTGGCCGTCCAGGCTTGACGCTCTCAGCCTGCGGTCCGGCCGCCGCGCCGCTCGCTTTCAAGCAGCGCCTCATCTTGCTCAGCCTCCGGCCACAGAGCAGGAAAGTAGAAGCGCAGCGCGTGACGCGGGATCGCGAAGCGCAGGTTCCCGTAGGGCGTGTCGCTCTTGAGAAAGCCTCGCGCAACCAGTGACGACAGCATTTCGGTGGCCACTCTCTCGCCGAGACCCGTCATGGTCTTGAAATCCGCACGGCCCAGGTCGTCTTGCGTTGCGAACAGATAGTGCAGAGGCACGAGCGCCTGGGTGCGAACGCCGGACTTGACCACTGATTCCTCGAACAGCAGCGCGGCCGAGAGGCGGTCGCGCATAGAGCGAACGTCGAGCTGCCTGCTCATGAATTCGATCTGGTCGATGCACGTGTCGAGCACGTAGCGAATCCAGTCGACGAGGCCGGACTGGGTGAGATTGCCTCGCCCGTCGTAGTCACCGCGCCGCGGCTCGTCGGCCGCCTGAAGCCGAGCCATGTATCTGTCCTGCGAGCGCGCAAACCCGCGCAGTGGCGACCAAAGTCCATTCGTGAGGCCCATCGAATGGAACAACAGGTGTGTGTGCAGTCTGGCCACCCGTCCGTTGCCGTCGAGGAAAGGATGAACCCAGGTCAGGCGGTGATGCGCGGCAGCCCCGGCAACGATCGATGCCTCGCCACGGCGTACGCCACCGTAGACCTCGGACCAGCGCGCCAGAAAGCCGTCGATCGATTCCGGAGTCGGTGCCTTCGTGAATGCCGACCTTCACCGGTCCCTCGCGCAATGTCCCAGGCTGGAACCGACCACTCCCGGCAATTCGAAGGTCGCTCTCGGGTAGTTGAGAGAACAGTTCGTAGTGGAGCCAGATCAGCGACCCGGACTCATAGAGTCCCCTGACTATTTCGTTGTCGTCCAAACCCGAGTAGTCGAGAACTTGCTCGCAATCCCGCTCTGCGGCCATGTGCAAAACCGCAAGCCGCTGTTTGCGGGCAAGGTCGGCGTTTGCGGAAAAGTCGTCTGCGAGCGCGCGCTCGATGTCGCTGGGCCGCGTGTGATCGCCCTCCATGCGGTTGGTGTAGTACGAGTTCATCGCACGCAGCAACTGCCGAAGCTCGACCGACGTCGCTTGCGCGGCGGACGATGTCAACGATCCGACGGCTCGCGTCAGGTCGCTCGCGCGCTCGAGCAGGCCACCGATCGCCGGGGCTCCGGGCATCAGTGGTTCGAACTGATGGGGAGAGTCGTATCGTCTCTTCGCCTGCGTCGCCATCTGCGAGATTGTATTCGCCGCCGGTTACCTATGAAAACAGGCAATTCCTGCGAACAAATCTGCGAGACTACGTGCAGGCGAGCGGCAAGGTGTCGCCTGCCTTCGGCCCCTTCAGTGCCGATTGCGCAGCTTCTCCGCACGGTCGAGGTCGACCGACTTCAGCAGCGACTCGAGCGCTTCGGCTTCGCTTCGGCCTGTGGCCGAAAAGACGATGCCGTTCTTGAGCGACACCGAGACGACGCTGTCGCCGCGATCGCCTTGGGCGCGCCGCTGCCAGCGGCGCTCGCCGTGCGTGCCGGGCGGCGTGCTGGTGGTGATAGTGACGGTGGCCGTCTGGCCGTTCATCGAATAGCGCGCCCGCAC
>JAYSMB010000589.1:0-9770 GCA_043725065.1 Burkholderiales bacterium | reverse complement strand
GTGTTCTCGGGCGGCCGGTTCAGGTCGATGACGTAGCGCGAATGGTGCGGCACCAGCATCCCGGCGCCGAGATCGCGCGCGAAGGCGTAGAGCGGCTCGAGATGCCAGTCGGTGTCTTCGACGTTCAACGCGCGTTCGACGAAGAGCGGCTTCAGCGAATCGGAGATCGTGGTGCCGACGTGCGGCAGGCTGATCAGCAGCGGCGTCGAGCCTCGCTGCAGGGTCATCACGGGCTCGTTCATCGCGCGCGCTCGTCGCCGCCTTCGACGACGCGTGCGCACGGGTTGTGGCCGAACCAGTAGGCGAGCTCGTTCGGATGCCCGACGTTCCATGCGACGAAGTCGGCGCGCCGCCCGGCCGCCAGCGTGCCGCGGTCGCGCAGGCCGAGGGCGCGGGCGGCGTGCACGGTCATGCCGCGCAGGGCTTCTTCGGGCGTGAGCCGGAACAAGGTGCAGGCCATGCTCAGCATCAGCAGCGGTGACAAGGTGGGCGACGAGCCGGGATTGTGGTCGGTGGCGATGGCGATCGGCACGCCGGCGGCGCGCAAGGCATCGATCGGCGGCAGTTGCTTTTCGCGCAGAAAGTAGAAGGCGCCAGGCAGCAGCACGGCGACGCTGCCGGCATGGGCCATCGCCTGTACTCCGGCGTCGCTCAGGTACTCGAGGTGATCGCACGAGAGTGCGCCGTACTCCGCGGCAAGCGCAGCGCCACCCATGTCGCTGAGCTGTTCGGCGTGCAGCTTGACAGGCAGGCCGAGCGCGTGCGCCGCCTCGAAGACGCGGCGCGTCTGCGCCGGCGTGAAGGCGATGCGCTCGCAGAACGCGTCGACGGCGTCGACCAGCCTCTCCGCATGCAGGGCGGGCAGCCAGGCGCAGACCGCGGCTATGTAGGCGTCGGCGCGGCCGTCGAACTCGGGTGGCAGCGCGTGGGCCGAGAGGCACGTGGTGCGCACGGTCAGGGGCAGCTCGCGACCGAGCCGTCGCGCGACGCGCAGGCAGCGCGCTTCGTGCTCCGCCGAGAGACCGTAGCCGGACTTGATCTCCAGGGTCGTAACGCCTTCGGCCATCAAAGCCAGGGCGCGCAGGCGGGCCGAGTCGAACAGCGATTCATCGCTTGCAGCGCGGGTTGCCGCGACGGTCGAGCGGATGCCGCCGCCGGCGCGCGCGATGTCTTCATAGCTAGCGCCTTCGAGACGCAACTCGAACTCTTGCGCGCGCTGACCTCCGTAGACGAGGTGGGTGTGGCAATCGACCAGGCCGGGCGTGACGAGCGCGCCGCCGAGGTCGTGCTCGGCGTCGACCGCCAGGGCGCGTGGCAGATCGGCTTCGGCACCGACCCACGCCAGCGTCTCGCCGTCGACGAGCAGGGCGCCGCGCTCGGTCCAGCCCCAGGCCACGTCATGGGCGAGCGTGGCGAGGCGCGCATTGCGCCAGAGCTTCACGACGCGGACTCCCGATCGCTGGCTGCCATCCACCACGCCGGTTGGTCGCCGGCGGCCTCGCCGCATTCGAACCTCAGCGCCTCGGGCGCGCCGTCGAGCCAGAGCAGCGACTCCGCGCTCAGGTGGACGACCGACCCGCCGAACCGGCAGCGTCCCGCGCCCATCGTGAACACGCCGCAGCGTTGTGCCCTCGGCCTCCACGCATAGCCTGCCACGACCTGCCGCATGGTTCCGTCGGCATCGCGCAGCATGAAGTTGAGGTCGCGACTGACTCCGGCAAGCGGGCGACAGGAGGCCGACGACTCGCCCGAAAACGCAATGGGATCGTCGCCGGCGCGACAGGTACGCTCCGCGCCGGCTATCGTCAGCGCGATGCCGCCACCCGCCAACACGGTGAACCATCGCTGCACGCCCGGATAGGTCGAGAACGGCCCGTCGGCCTCGATGTCGGCGACGCTGATGCGAACGCGCCAACCCTCCTGGCCTGGCCACGCGAGCAGCTCGCGGGTCACGCCACCGCCGTTGCGCCAGCGCCGCATGGGCGTATCGGCGAGGCGGATCAATGTCGTCTTCATGGGCAGAACCGGCCTTCGAGCTGATAACGCGAGCCCGGATGGACCAGCCGGGCCAGCGTGATCGGCACGCCACGGCTCTCGGTGCGGCGCACGACGACCAGGCAGGGATGGCCCACGGCGATGCCTAGCAGGCGGGCCTCGCGCCCGGTCGGCAAGCTCGCCTCGATCGTGTACTGCGCTTCCCACAAGGGCGCGACTTCGAGCAGGTAGTGCGTCGGCGTCGTGCGCGTGAAATCGACCGAGAGGTAGTCGGGTGCGCAGGCCGGGTTGACGTAGCGGTCCTCGCATTGCAGCGGGACGCCGTTGTCGTGGTGGACGATCAACGAGTGGAACACCGGCGCGGCGGCGGCCAGGCCGAGCCGCTCGGCCAGCGCGCGCGGCGCGCGCTCCTCCCGCTTCAGATGCACCTCGGCGTGGTGGCGGTGGCCGCGCGATTTGATTTCTTCGTGCAGGTCGCGGATGGTCAGTGTGGACGAGACGCGGTAGAGCTGTGCGGCGAAGGTGCCGACCCCCTGAGCGCGATCGACCAGCCCTTCGGCGCGCAACTCGCGCAGGGCACGGTTCACCGTCATCCGGCTGACGCCGAACGCCGCCACCAGCTCGGCCTCGGACGGCATCAGCGCGCCGGGCGCCCAGCGGCCCGCGGCCAAGCCGTCCTTGAGATACTTCTTGACGCGGGCGTACGGCGCCGGCGGCGCTTCGGCGAGAACGGCGAAAGCCATGCTTCATCGTACTTGCCTAAGCTTGTCTAGACAAGTAGAGTTCAGAGCCAGTTCGCCGGAGTTTCCCCATGACCGACCTGTCGTCGATCCACCGACTCGCGCAGCCCCGTCCCATGAGGGCGCCGCGCGGCGGCGCGATCAGCTGTGCCAACTGGCAGATCGAAGCCGCATTCCGGATGATCCAGAACAACCTCGATCCCGAGGTGGCCGAGAACCCGGACGCGCTGGTCGTCTACGGCGGCATCGGCAAGGCGGCCCGCAACTGGGATTGCTTCGAGGCGATCCTCGAATCGCTGCGCAAGCTGAAGGAAGACGAGACCCTGCTGGTGCAAAGCGGCAAGCCGGTCGGCGTGTTCCGCACCCATGTCGATGCGCCGCGCGTACTGATCGCCAACTCCAACCTCGTGCCGAAATGGGCGACCTGGGAGCACTTCGACGAGCTCGACCGCAAGGGCCTGATGATGTTCGGCCAGATGACGGCCGGCTCGTGGATCTACATCGGCAGCCAGGGCATCGTCCAGGGCACCTACGAGACCTTCGTCGAGGCGGGCCGACAGCACTACGGCGGAAGCCTGGCCGGCCGCTGGATCCTGACCGCCGGTCTCGGCGGGATGGGCGGGGCGCAGCCGCTGGCGGCGACCTTCGCGGGCGCGGCGTCGCTGACGATCGAGTGCCAGCAGTCGCGCATCGATTTCCGGCTGCGTTCGCGCTACCTCGACGAGCAGGCCGTCGACCTCGATGACGCGCTGGCGCGGGTCGAGCGCCACGCCGGCGACCAGCATGCGGTGTCGGTCGGCCTGCTCGGCAATGCGGCCGAGATCCTGCCGGAGCTGGTGCGGCGCGGCGTCAAGCCCGACCTCGTCACCGACCAGACCTCGGCGCACGACCTCGTCAACGGCTATCTGCCACCGGGCTGGAGCGTCGAGCGCTGGCGTGCCGCGCAAGCCGACACCTCGCAGCACGCCGAATTGCGCGCGGCGGCGGCGGCGGGCTGCGCTTCGCATGTGCGGGCGATGCTCGACTTCCAGGCGATGGGCGTGCCGACGGTCGACTACGGCAACAACATCCGCCAGGTCGCCTTCGACCGCGGCGTGAAGAATGCCTTCGCGTTTCCGGGCTTCGTGCCGGCATACATCCGGCCGCTGTTCTGTCGCGGCAAGGGTCCGTTTCGCTGGGTCGCACTGTCGGGCGATCCGGAAGACATCCGCAAGACCGACGCGAAGATGAAGCAGATCTTTCCCGAAGACACGCACCTGCATCGATGGCTCGAGATGGCCGGCGAACGAATCGCCTTCCAGGGCCTGCCGGCGCGCATCTGCTGGCTCGGGCTCGGCGAGCGGCATCGGGCAGGGTTGGCCTTCAACGAGATGGTGAAGTCGGGCGAGCTGAAAGCGCCGATCGTGATCGGCCGCGATCATCTCGATGCCGGATCGGTCGCCAGCCCCAATCGCGAGACCGAGGCGATGAAGGACGGCTCCGACGCGGTCTCCGACTGGCCTTTGCTGAACGCCTTGCTCAACACCGCCGGCGGCGCGACCTGGGTTTCGCTGCACCATGGCGGCGGCGTCGGCATGGGCTATTCGCAGCATGCCGGCGTCGTGATCGTTTGCGACGGCACCGACGCCGCGGCGAAGCGCGTCGAACGGGTGCTCTGGAACGATCCGGCGACGGGCGTGATGCGCCATGCCGACGCCGGCTACGAAGACGCGGTTCGCTGTGCCCGTGAGCAAGGGCTGAACATGCCGATGCTCGGCGCGTGAATGGCAACGGTGCTTGAACTTCAGCCGGGCGCGCTGACGCTCGACGTCCTGCAGGCCATCCATGGCGGCGGCGTCGTGCTTGCACTCGCGCCCGAGGCACGCGGCGCGATTCGCGCCAGCGCCGCGGTCGTGCAGCGGGCCGCGCTCGGCGCCGAGGCGGTCTACGGCGTCAACACCGGCTTCGGCAAGCTCGCCAGCACGCGCATCGGTGCCGATCAGCTTGCCGCGCTGCAACTCAACCTGATCCGTTCGCATTCGGTCGGCGTCGGCGAGCCGCTGCAGCCGGCTGTCGTGCGACTCATACTGGCGTTGAAGGCGGCGAGCCTCGCACGCGGGCACTCGGGCGTGCGCGAGGCAGTCATCGACACTTTGCTCGCCGCGCACAACGCCGGTCTCGTGCCCTACGTGCCATCGCAAGGCTCGGTCGGCGCCTCGGGCGACCTGGCGCCGCTCGCGCACATGACACTCGCGCTCACCGGCGAAGGTGAGATGCTGGTCGAAGGACGACGTGTCCCGGCCGCGACTGCGCTCGTCACCGCCGGCATCGAGCCCCTGTCGCTCGCCGCCAAAGAAGGGCTGGCCCTCATCAACGGCACCCAGGTCTCGACCGCGCTCGCGCTGCATGCCTTGCTCGCTTTCGAGCCGACGCTTGAAGCGGCGCTCGTCATCGGCGCGATGACGGTCGATGCCGCGCGCGGCAGCGACGGCCCCTTCGATCCGCGCATCCACGCCTTGCGCGGCCAGCCGGGTCAGATCGACGTCGCGCAGTACTACCGCGCCTTGCTTGCGGGCAGCGAGATCCGTCGTTCGCACCTCGAAGGCGACGATCGCGTGCAGGACCCGTACAGCCTGCGCTGCCAGCCGCAGGTGGTCGGCGCCTGTCTCGATCAACTCCGCCATGCCGCGCTCGTGCTGCTGCGCGAAGCCAACGCCGTGACCGACAACCCGCTCGTGTTCCTGGACGACGAGAGCGATGCCGGTCGGGCGCCGGGCCGCCCCAAGCCCGGCCGCGCCCCCTCGGGGGGCAGTGACCGCCGAGAGCGTGGGGGCTCCATCATTTCGGGCGGTAACTTCCACGCCGAGCCGGTGGCATTGGCCGCCGACGCGATGGCCTTGGCGATCGCCGAGGTCGGCGCGATCGCCGAGCGGCGAATCGCCATGCTGATCGACGCCGGCGTGTCGCGCCTGCCGCCTTTTCTCACGGCCGATCCGGGACTGAACAGCGGCTTCATGATCGCGCACGTCACGGCCGCTTCGCTGGCCAGCGAGAACAAGTCGCTCGCGCATCCGGCCAGCGTCGACAGCCTGCCGACCAGCGCCAATCAGGAAGACCATGTGTCGATGGCGACCTTCGCGGCGCGGCGCTTGCAGCCGATGATCGCCAACACCTCGCACATCCTCGGCATCGAGTTGCTCGCCGCAGCGCAGGGCATCGAGTTCCTGCGTCCCTTGCGCAGCTCGAGCGCGCTAGAGTCGGCGCATGCGCTGCTGCGCGAGCGCTGCCCGGCGATGCCGACTGACCGCTATCTGGCGCCCGACATCGAGCAAGCGACCGCGTTGGTGCGTGACGGCTCTCTAGCGCGCGTCTTGCGAACTCTTCCCGAGCTGCCGGTCCTGTGGAATCCGGCCTGAATTTCCAACTTCTCCCCGAAAGGATCTCCGCATGAACAAGCACCTCATCGCCCTCGCCATCGTGTCGGTCGCCAGCCTCGCGCACGCCCAGGAGACCAAGGTCGCGATCGCAATCTCCGGCTGGACCGGCTTCGCGCCGCTGACGCTGGCCAAGGAGGCCGGCCTGTTCAAGAAACAGGGCCTCGACGTGACGATCAAGAAGATCCCGCAGAAAGACCGCCACCTCGCGATCGCTTCCGGTGACGTGCAATGCGCGGCAACGACCGTCGAGACCTGGATCGGCTGGAACGCGGCCGGCGTGGCGACGACGCAGATCTTTCAGCTCGACAAGAGCTATGGCGCCGACGGCATGGTCGTCAAGCCAGGCATCGCGAAGATCTCGGACCTGAAGGGCAAGACCGTGGCGTCCAGCCCGCCGGGAACCTCGCCGTACTTCGCGCTCGCCTGGATGCTGAAGAAGAACGGCATGTCGCCGAAGGACGTCAAGGTCGTCAACCTCGAGCCGCAGCCGGCCGCCAACGCCATCATCGCCGGCACCGAAGGCATCGACGCCGCCATGACCTACGAGCCCTATCTCTCGGCGGTGCGCGCCAAGCCCGAGGCCGGCAAGATCATCGCCACCACGCTCGACTACCCGATGGTGATGGACACCTTCGGCTGCACGCCGAAGTTCCTGGCCGAGAACCCGAAGGCCGCCAAGGGCCTGGCCGATGCCTACTTCGAGGCCGTCGACATGATCAAGGCCGAACCGAAGAAGAGCTTCGAGATCATGGGCGCCGACGTCAAGCAAAGCGGCGAGGCCTTCGAGGGCAGCCAGAAGTACCTGCGCTGGCAGGACCGCGCGGCCAACCAGAAGTTCTTCTCCGGCGAGCACGCCGCCTTCAGCAAGGAAGCGGCCGACCTGCTGCTCGAGGCCGGCATCATCAAGGCGATGCCCGACATGAGCAAGCTCGCCGATACGCAATTCATCAAGTGAGCTTGCAGCGCCCTCTCCCGCGTGCGGGAGAGGGCGGGGGTGAGGGTCGCCGCGCATGAAACCGTTGACGCCGGTGGCGCCGGGCGCACGCGTCGCGCTTGGCATCGCTTTCTTCGTCCTCTTCGTCGCCGTCTGGTCGCTCGCGACCTTCGGCGGCTTCGTATCGAAGACCTTTCTCGCCGACCCGGTGACGATGCTCGTCTCGGGCTGGACACTGCTCACGAAGATGGGTTTCGGCTGGGACATCGGTTGGACCGTGTGGCGGGTGTTCGGCGGCTTCTTGATCGCCGCGGTGCTCGCCTTGCCGCTCGGCGTGGCCATGGGCACCTACAAGCCGGTGGAGGCGTTCTTCGAGCCCTTCATCAGCTTCTCCCGTTACCTGCCGGCGACGGCCTTCATTCCACTGCTCATCCTCTGGGCCGGCATCGGCGAGGCCCAGAAGCTCTCGCTCATCTTCATCGGCAGCTTCTTTCAGCTCGTGCTGATGATCGCCGTGATCGTCGGCAACACGCGGCGCGACCTGGTCGAGGCGGCGTACACGCTCGGCGTCGGCGACCGCGGCCTGATCCGGCGCGTGCTGATTCCCGGCGCGGCGCCCGAGATCGCCGAGGTGCTGCGCATGGTGCTCGGGTGGGCCTGGACGTACGTGATCGTCGCCGAGCTGATCGGCGCGTCGAGCGGCATCGGCCACATGATCACGGACAGCCAGGCTTTGCTCGCCACCGACCAGATCATCTTCGGCATCATCGTCATCGGCCTGATCGGCCTGGCCAGCGACCTGCTGTTCAAGTGGGCGAACCGTCGCCTCTTTCCGTGGGCGGCGCTCGGCCGATGAACGTCCTGTCGATCCGCGGCGTGAGCCGGTCGTTTCAATCGAGACATGGCGAGACGTTGGCGCTGCGGGCCACGGACCTGCGGGTCGACGAGAACGACTTCGTCACCATCCTCGGCCCGTCGGGCTGCGGCAAGAGCACGCTGCTGCGCATCGTCGCGGGGCTCGACCAGCCGACCTCGGGCGAGGTGCAGCTCGACGGCCGGCGCATCGAAGCACCCGGCGCGGATCGTGGCATGGTGTTCCAGAGCTACACGCTGTTTCCCTGGCTCAGCGTGCTCGACAACGTCTGCTTCGGTCTGCGGGAGCGGGGTTTGCCGCGCGCCGGGCAGATCGAGGTCGCGCGTGGCTTCATCGCCAAGGTCGGATTGCAAGGCTTCGAGCGGCACTTCCCGAAGCAGCTTTCGGGCGGCATGCAGCAGCGAACGGCGATCGCCCGCGCGCTCGCCAACGGGCCACGCATCCTGCTGATGGACGAACCCTTCGGCGCGCTCGACCATCAGACCCGCGAGCTGATGCAGGAGCTGCTGCTCGGCATCTGGGAGGCCGAGAAGAAGACCGTGCTGTTCGTGACCCACGACATCGACGAGGCCGTCTTCATGGGCTCGCGTGTCGTCGTCATGAGCGCGCGGCCGGGGCGGATCAAGGTGGATCGGCCCGTGCCCTTGCCGCACCCGAGGCACTATTCGGTGAAGACGACGCCCGGGTTCGCGGAACTGAAGGGCGCGCTGACGGAGCAGGTTAGGGTGGAAGTCTTGGTGGCGCAGCGCGCGGCGTCGGGGGCTTAGCCCCTGGGGGTTGGTTCGAGTCAGTTCGTGCCCGGTAGCATTCGACGCCGTCTCCGAACGACTTCTCGCTGCGCAAGGACATTAATGCGAGGCACGCAAAGACCTTCCGTAGCACGCCGCACACAGGTGCGTTCAAAGTGTTGCCCCGCGCGCGGCATGCGTACGTCCATACGGGCCCTAGGCCTTGCCTCGGCCTTGCTGCCGGCTGTGGGTGTTGCCTACGCTCGACCGCCAGGGACGGGGCAACAAGCGAAAGACGAGCGGCCGATTTTGGTGGCGAGCCCGCCTTCGAGTGCTGTCCCTTCGCGGGGCACGGAGGACGCGCCGTTGTTCGTCAAGCCGGTTCCAGAAGTAGCAAGTGTGGACGACCTGGATCACAAGCAATTCGAACGCGTCGAGAAGCCGAGGCTTGATCGACCGATGACGAATGCCACTGAACTGTTGGCCCTTTTCACGTTCCTTCTTTTCTGCTTCACAGGCGCGCTTTGGTGGGTGACCTATCGCTTGAGCAAAGACGCGAAGACAACTGGCACGGCTCAATCGCTTGCCATGGCCAAGTCGATCGAGGAGGCCAACAGGTCGGCGAGCGCGATGGAGGAAGTCGCGAAAGCGACAAAAGATAACGCTGTTCTGATGAAGGGCATTCTGCAGAAGCAGATGCGCGCATATTTGGCGTTCGAGAGTCCAGCCTACGTGCCGCGGGATGCGACAACGAGTTGGCGCTACGAGATCCGCTTCAGCATCAAGAACTTCGGTCACACAAGCGCGCAGGCGGTAAATGTCAACTCGAAACTCGCGATTCTTAGCTGGCCGATTCCCGAAGATTTTGACCCTCGCCTCGACGTTGGGGATAAGCCGGGGGCCGATTTCGCAACTCAGCAAACCTACATATTCGCGGCGTCCCTACCCCAACTCGTTTCAGACGCGGAGATTGAATCGTTCAGGGCACTACTGTCCGGTTAAATGATCCGCGCCGAGTCTGAGATCAAGCATTGGCGCGGGGTGTAGGCTGATTTCATTTGGTGCCGATTTGAACTTCGTTTG
>JAYSMB010000588.1:0-1726 GCA_043725065.1 Burkholderiales bacterium | reverse complement strand
CTACGGCCTGTCGATGATGTACGGCGCGACCGGGTCGCTCGACATCAGCGAGATCTTCAAGGCCATCGGCACCGGCCAGATCAACAAGTCGGTGCTGATCCTCGGCACGGTCTTCGTCGTCTCCGGCCTGGCCTTCAAGCTCGGCGCGGTGCCCTTCCACATGTGGGTGCCCGACGTCTACCAGGGCGCACCCACGGCGGCGACCCTGCTGGTCGGCGGGGCACCCAAGCTGGCCGCCTTCGCGATCACGATCCGCCTGCTCGTCGAGGGCATGGGTGGCCTGGCGGTCGACTGGCAGCAGATGCTGGTCGTGCTCTCGGTCGGCTCGATGCTGCTCGGCAACCTGGCGGCGATGGCGCAGTCGAACATCAAGCGCATGCTCGCCTATTCGACGATCGCGCAGATCGGCTTCATGCTGCTCGGCCTGTGCCCGGGCGTCGTCAACAGCAATACGGTCTCGGCCGTCAATGCCTACAGCTCGGCGATGTTCTACGTCGTCGTCGACGTGCTGACCTCGCTCGGCACGTTCGGCATGATCATGCTGCTCTCGCGCGCCGGCCACGAGGCCGAATTGATCGACGACTTCAAGGGCCTGGCGAAGAGGAGTCCGTGGTTCGCCGGCGTGATGGCGGTCTTCATGTTCTCGCTCGCCGGCATCCCGCCGACGGTCGGGTTCTACGCCAAGCTCGCGGTCCTGCAAGCGCTCGTCTCGACCAACGTTCCCGGCTTCATCTGGCTGGCCGTCGCGGCCGTCGTGATCTCGCTGCTCGGCGCGTTCTACTACGTGCGCGTCGTCAAGGTGATGTACTTCGACGAGCCGGTCGACGCGCATCGCGTCGCCGGCAGCCAGGATGCGCGGATCATGTTGTCGCTCAACGGCGCGGCCGTGCTCCTGCTCGGCATCCTGCCGAGCGGCCTGATGCAGATGTGCGCGCAGGCGATTGTTCAGATGTTCGCAATCTGAGTTTTTCCGCACTCGCGCAAGGCACCGAACCGCATGCGATTGCAAGACTCGGCAGCGATACCGGCCACCAGCGCGAAATCCTGCTCGAGTCCGGGTAGGCTTGGCGTGGCGAATTTCTCGACGTGTTCGAAGCCAGCCTTGAGGAGCTGGAGGCCGCCTCGGTGCGCGGCGACCGCACCGACGCGAAGACCCGGGTCGGCCCGCTCTGGTTGCGCCAATGGCGCGACAGACGCCGGCCGCTGGGATGGAAGCTGCCACACGCTTGAGAAAGGGTGCGGATAATGCGGTCATGAAGGTTCTGAACCTGCGCTGCGCAGACGACCATCGCTTCGAAGGCTGGTTTGCTTCGGAAGACGAATTCACCACCCAGACGGAAAGAGGTGGCATCGCCTGCCCGCTCTGCGGCGACACCGCGATCAGCAGGATGCCGAGCGCACCGCGCCTGAACGTGGCGCGTCATTCGGCGCCCGGGCCGGATGCGGTGCAGGGAACGGCCATGACCTTGCAGTCGCAGTGGCTTCGTGCGGTGCGCCACGTCATGAGCTCGACGGAGGACGTCGGCGACCGCTTTGCCGAAGAAGCGCGCCGCATCCACTATGGCGAGGTCGAGGAGCGCGGCATCCGCGGTCGCGCCACCAGCGAAGACGCCGAGGCCTTGCGCGAGGAGGGCATCGCCGTCATGGCCTTGCCTTTGCCCGACGCGCTGAAGGGCCCGATCCAGTAGGCGGATCAGCGCGCCGATGCCTGGCGCGCGCAAGCCTC
>JAYSMB010000587.1:0-8854 GCA_043725065.1 Burkholderiales bacterium | reverse complement strand
GGCGACGCGCTCCGGCGTGTAGCCGCCGACCAGCGGGTCTTCCATGTTGAAGACGACCAGCGACACCTCGACACCCGGCACCTGATAGGCGCGGATGCCGCGCTTGCCGAGGTTCGGCGCAACCTTGTGGCGCGGCACGGCCTGGTCGACGAATTCGTTCGGCAGACGCTCGATGAAGTCCTGCTCGCCGTTCAGGAACGAGAGCCAGCGCGGCTGCGACTGCTCGATGATGGCGATCTCCACGCGATCGACCATCGGCAAACGCCGGCCCTTGAAGCGCACGGCCAACGCATGGCCTTCGGTGTCGTCGAGGTTCGGCTCGGCGTCGTAGAAGTCTTCGCGGTAGCCCGGATTTCGGGCCAGCACGATGCGCGAGCTGCGTCGCCACTCGGCGAGCCGGAAGGGCCCGGTACCGACCGGGTGCTCCATGATCCTGTCGCCATACGCTTCGACGACTTCGCGCGCGACCGCGCCCAGGATGTCGCGCGCCGCCCAGGTGTAGAGATGGCGCGGTCGGGCCTGGCGCAGGCGCACTCGCAGCGTGTAGCGGTCGATCGCCTGCAAGCCCGCGACAGGACGGTCGTAGTCGAAAGGCTTGTTGCCCTTCACGGCCTCGTCGTTCAGTTCCTGCAAGCCGATGATCCCTTCGTCTTCGAGCGAAGACTGGCCCGGGGCTTTGAGCTTGGGGTCGTAGACGCGCTTGAACGAATAGACGTAGTCCTCGGCGACCAGCTCGCGACGCTTGCCCTTGAACGCCGGGTCGTCGGCAAAGTAGATGCCCGGCTTGAGGCGAAACGTGAAGGTGCGAAAGTCGGCGGAGACCTCGGGCATCGCCGCGGCCGTCAGGGACTTGAGCTTGTAGGGGCGCGCCAGATGGTCGTACGTGAGGGGCGACTCGAAAATATGCGCCGTGAGGATGCGCGAGTAGCCGTCGCTGAGTTGCGGCGGATCGAAGCCCGTCTCGGCGACCTGGAACGCATAGCGGAGCACCTTGGTCTGCGCATCCTCGGCGACGCCGCCTGCCGTCTCCGTGGCGAAGCCCGGCAACGTGCGTGCCGCCCAGGCCGCCGCCATCGCTTGCGTCAATCGCCGGCGCTTCATCGTCCGCGTGTCCTCTCGAAATCCTGGGGCCGAACGTGAAGTCTAGGCGCTAGACTGCGATCCCGCCGAGACAGCAGCGCCGTCCCCACCGCCGACCCTTACCCGATGGCCGCCTATCTCATCCGGCGCTTGTGGCAGATGATTCCCACGCTGCTCGGCGTCGTCCTCCTGGTCTTCCTGCTCTTCAAGTTCTTCGGCGGCGACCCGGCCGAGATCCTGGCCGGCCTCAACGCCACGCCGGAGCAGGTGCAGGCGATCCGCGACCAGCTCGGCCTGAACAGTCCCTGGTACGTTCAGCTGTGGATCAACGTCAAGAGCATCGTCAGCTTCGACTGGGGGCGCAGCTTTGCCACCAGCGAATCGGTGAGCCACATCTTCGCCACCCGGCTGCCGGCGACGCTGACCGTGATGACACCGATCCTCATCCTAGACACCGTTCTGGCGCTGCCGATCGCGATGTGGGTCGCTTACCGGCGCGGCTCGATCAGCGACCGTGCCATCATGGTCATCAGCACAGTCGCGCTCTCGGTCTCGTTCCTGGTCTACATCATCCTCGGCCAGTACGTGTTCGGCTTCCAGCTCGGCTGGTTTCCGGTGCAGGGCTGGAGCGACTCGGTACTGAAGAACCTCGTCACCTACGTGCCGCTGCCGGTGATGCTTGTGCTGATGGTCGGGATCGCGCCGCAGACGCGCCTGTACCGCACCTTCTTTCTCGACGAGCTCGGCCACGACTACGTTCGCACCGCGCGCGCCAAGGGCATGACCGAGAAGACCGTGCTGTTCAAGCACGTGCTGCGCAACGCCATGATCCCGATCCTCACCAACATCGGCCTGTCGCTGCCCGGCATCTTCGTCGGCTCGTTCCTGATCGAGGTGTTCTTCTCGATCCCCGGCCTCGGCCGCGAGGTGATCCTGGCCGTCAACCGCAGCGACTATCCGGTGATCCAGGCGATCACGGTCTATCTGGCGATGATCACGATGGTCATCAACCTGAGCGTCGACATCCTCTACAAACTGGTCGACCCGCGCGTGGTGCTCAAATGAACTCGATCGCATGAGTGCCGTCCTGCCGCCGATCAGCGCGACCACGGACAGCGCCGCACCGCGCTCCGAGGGCGTCTGGCGCGCGGCCTGGCGGCGCATGCACAGCGACCGACTAGGAGTCGCGTCGCTCGTCGTCGTGCTGGTCTTCGTGCTCATGATCGTGCTCACGGCGGCCGGCCTGGTCGCGCGCGGCTGGCAGAAGGAAGTCGGCGTGCCGAGCGCGCCGCCCACCTTCATGGGACCGGCGGCGGCGGTCGAAACAGAAGCGATCGCCGGCCCGACCGGCCCGATCGCCGACATCTCGGCCGTCGATCCCCTGGCACCGCGCTACCAGGAGTGGGCCGAGCGCGCCGCGAAGTACAAGACGGTCGAGACGCCGCGCGACCAGACCTTGCCCTTCGGCGGCGACCGGCTCGGCCGCGACGTGCTTTCGAAAGCGATGAAAGGCAGCCAGACCTCGGTCTTCGTCGGCCTGCTCGGGGCGATCGTGGCCGCGTTGATCGGCACGGTGCTCGGCGCGCTCGGCGGCTTCTTCGGCGGCAAGGTCGGCGATTTTCTCGAGTGGGTCTACAGCGTCTTCACATCGATCCCAGACATCCTGCTCATCCTCTCGTTCGCGGTCATCTTCGGCCGCGGCATCGCCAGCGTCGCCATCATCCTGGCCCTGGTCGGCTGGACCGGCATCTACCGCCAGGTGCGGGCCGAGTTCATCAAGCACTCGACCCGTGACTACGTCCGCTCGGCCGAGGCGATCGGCGCTTCCGCGGCGTCGCGCATGTTCAGGCACATCCTGCCCAACGTCAGCCACGTGATCCTGGTGCGGCTGTCGCTGCTGGTGGTCGCCTTCATCAAGTTCGAGGTCATCCTTTCGTATCTGGGCCTGGGCGTCGGCGTCGACGATGTCTCCTGGGGAACGATGCTGGCCGAAGCGCAAAGCGAGCTGATCCTCGGCTACTGGTGGCAGCTGGTCGCGGCGACCGCCTTCATGGCCGTCTTCGTGACCGCGTTCTCGCTCATGACCGATGCCTTGCGCGACGCGCTCGACCCGAAGTTGCGGGGCCTGGAATGAGCGGGGCGCTGCTGACGATCGAAGATCTGCGCGTCGCGTTCCGGATCGGCAAGGAAGACGGCGTCGTTCGCCGCATCGAGGCGGTTCGCGGCGTGAGCTTCGACATCCCCGAGAACACGACGGTCGCGCTGGTCGGCGAGTCCGGCTCGGGCAAGAGCGTGACCGCGATGTCGATCCTCAACCTGCTGCCCGAAAACGCCGAACGCTCGGGCAAGGTCGCGTTCCTGGGCCGCGACATGCTGGCCCTCGGCCGCGACGATCTGCAGCGGCTGCGTGGCAAGGAAATCGCCTGCGTCTTCCAGGACCCGATGAGCTCGCTCAACCCGGTGTTCACGGTCGGCCAGCAGATCGTCGAGCCGCTCGTCAAGCACATGGGCCTCGGCCGCCGCGCGGCCCTGGCGCGTGCCGAAGCGCTGCTCGGCGAAGTCGGCATGCCGGAGCCGAAACGGCGCTTGTCGGCCTATCCCCATCAGCTTTCCGGCGGCCAGCAGCAGCGCGTCATGATCGCCATGGCGCTCGCCTGCGAGCCCAAGCTGCTGATCGCCGACGAGCCGACCACCGCCCTCGACGTGACGATCCAGCGCCAGATCCTAGAGCTGCTCGGCGGCCTGAAGGAACGGCATCGCATGAGCATGCTGTTCATCAGCCACGACCTCGGCGTGGTCGGCGAGATCGCCGATCACGTCGTCGTCATGCGCAACGGCATCGTCCGCGAGCAAGGGCCGGTGGCCGGCATCTTCGCCAGCCCGCAGGACGCGTACACCCGGGCCCTGCTCGCTTGCCGGCCCACGCTCGAACAGCGGGCGCCGCGGCTGCGCGTCGTCGACGATCACATCGCCGGCCGCGCGGCGATGAGCGAGATCATGGCGAAAGCGAAGAACCCCGATGCGCCGGTCATCGTCGAAGCGAAGGCATTGACCAAGAGCTTCTGGATCCGCAGCGGCGTGTTCGGGCGCAAGGAGTTCCAGGCCGTGAAGGGCGCGACCTTCCGGCTTCGCGCCGGCCACACGCTGGGCATCGTCGGCGAATCCGGGTCGGGCAAAACCACGCTCGGTCTGACGCTGTTGCGCCTGCACGAGCCCAATGGCGGCCCGGTCGGTGGCCAGGCGATCTTCGACGGACGCGACCTGCTCGCGCTCTCGAAGTCCGAGATGCTGTCAATGAGAAGACGCATCCAGGTCGTGTTCCAGAACCCGTATGCCTCGCTCAACCCGCGCTTCACGATCGGCCAGACTCTGGTCGAGCCGATGACCATCCACGGCATCGGCAGCAGCGCTTCGGATCGCGAGGCGCGGGCCCGCGTCCTGCTCGCGAAGGTCGGCCTCGACGACACGGCGATGCAGAAGTACCCGCACGAGTTTTCGGGCGGGCAACGCCAGCGCGTCGCGATCGCGCGTTGCCTGACGCTGACTCCCGAGGTGCTGGTTCTCGACGAGGCGGTGAGCGCGCTCGATGTCTCGGTGCAGGCCCAGGTGCTCAACCTGCTCAAAGACCTGCAAGACGAGCTGGGGCTGGCCTACATCTTCATCAGCCACGACCTCGCCGTCGTTCGCTTCATGGCCGACGAGGTGATCGTCATGAAGGACGGCGAGGTGGTCGAGCAAGCCGACGTGGAGCAGATTCTCGAGCGGCCGCAGCAGGAGTACACGCGGCGCCTTCTCGACGCGATCCCTCGCGGCTACGCGGCGGCCGCGTGAGTCCGATCCGGTAACGCCTGCTTGCGAGATCGACGCGGCCGGTCGCGTCGGCGCACGGCTTGTCAGGCTCCGGCGCGGCCGAGCGGACCGGGATCGATCGACTCGTGAACGGCTTCACGGCGCGCTGCGTGGCACGAACGTTGCAAACCTTCGGCGTGAAATCCGGCGCATGCAACGAGTTGTTGCCCGGGCCGATCCGACCGAAAAGCCAACCCATGCTGCATCGATCCCTTTCCCCGGCCGCGTCGCCCCGCGGCGGCGCCTCCTCGCTGCTTCGCCTCGGCATCGGCACCGTGCCACCGGTGGCGCCGGCGCACTATTCGCAGCGCCCGTTCCTGCTGGCGCGGCACGGCTTCGTATCGCAACAGATGCCCCTGTTCGGGCCGCCAGGAGGCGGCCGCTAAACCACGCTTTGTCCTGAGTCGCGCCTATGCGGGCAGGAAGTGGGCGATCGAATTGGCGTAATAGCGGAGCAAGGGCAGCTCGATCTGGCGCGGCGCGTACAGGCCGTCTTTTTCTTCGACAAGGTGGCGCAGCGTGAGCATGCGCAGGCCGACGCCGACGGCGTAGTCGAGATCCTTGCGCGGAATGTAGGTGTGCGCGCCCGCCGCTTCGAGTCGTTCGATCAGGGCATTGACCTCCACCTTCAACTCGAACTCCGAGATCCCCGGGGCTTCGTGGGCAAGAACCACCGTGGCGACCAGCGGCACCGGCAGCACCGGAACGACACTGCCGACCGCCGCCATCAAGTGGCTGCCGAACTCGCCGATGGCGCGCTTGCGCTCGGCTGCGTCGAGCTTTTGGAAATCGATGCCGCGCTGCGTGCAGTAGTCGCGCATCGACACCGGCGCGCCGAAATTGACGCAGGCGTAGCCGTAGCGGCGCCAGCCGCTCTTGCCCATCAGGCGCAGGTTGTTGGCGATGAAGCCGAGCGTGTTCCACACTGTCCAGAAGCGGTTGGGTCTGCGTGCGTTCGGGTCGATCTCGAGAAGCTGAGTGCGGTCTTCCAGGACCCGGTCGTAGTTCAAGCCGAGCGGCACGAACACCAGGTCGCGCTCGCCACCCGGATGAAAGCCGCGCAGCATGTAGTCGATCACGCCCAACCGGGGCGCGCCCATCAGGCCGTCGCGGGTCAGGCGGCCCTCGGGAAACACGGCCTGCGGCACGCCCGCTTGCGTCGCCATCGCGATGTAGCACTCGAGCACGCGCCGGTACAGCTCGTCCTTCGAGTTCCGGCGCACGAAGTAGGCGCCCATCGAGCGGATCAGCGCCGAGAGCGGCCAGACGCGCGCCCATTCGCCGACCGCGTACGACAGCGCCGCCTGGTCCGCGGCGATGTGGCCGGCCAGGATGTAGTCCATGTTCGAGCGATGGTTCATCACGAACACCACCGTCGCGTTCTCGGGTACGCGGGCCAGCGCCGCGGTGTCGACGAAGCCGAGGCGAACCCGGTACAGCCCCCGCGAGAGCTTGCGGCCGATCCAGTGGCTGATGCGAAAGTACATGTAGGCGTTGAACGCCGGCACGATCTCGCGCGCATAGTGCTCGATCGTGTTGAGCACCACCGGCAACGCGAGCTTTTTCTCGGCGGCAAAACTCTCGGCCGCCGCCATCACCTTGGGGTCGCCGAGCAGGCGGTGGATCAGCACCTGGCGGCGCGTGCGCTGGAATGGGCGCACGCTGATACGCAGGCGCGACGAGACTTCTTCTAGCACGACGTTGACGCGACCACGCACGAAACGGCGCAGCGCCGGCATCAGCAGCTTGTCGACCGCGGCCCAGGTGGCCAAGGCCAGAACGACCACCGCGAGCCACAGCGGCAGGGCGACGGTCTCGTTCATGTCGCCCTATTGTGGGCGCCTGCGTACCGCGTGATTACCCTTAAGCGCACCACTGCGGTCAACCGCGTTCAGCAGCAAACGGCGAAGGTGTCGCTTCCCCCGCGCTCAACGAGCGCCTGATCGCTCAGGGCGCGATCCCAAGCGGCAACACGCCCGACGAATTCGGTCGTTTCATCGCCGCCGAAGCGAAGAAGTGGACCCAGGTGGTCAAAGCCTCGGGGGCCAAGGTCGACTGAAGATCGCACCGGTCGGCTCAGGCCCAGACGACCGGACGCCGCGCCGCGATCCAGCGCTCGAACTGCGCCGAGTACGTTTCCTCGATTCGATTGCGCTTGACCTTGAAGGTCGGCGTGATGAAGCCGTTCTCCACCGACCACGGCTCGGCGACGACGACCAGGCAATCGAGTTGCTCGTGCGGATCGAGTGCGTCGTTGACCGTCGTCAGATGCTGGGCCAGCGAGACCTCGAGCACGGCGCGGCCTTCGGGCAATGCCGCGCGCTTCGCCGCGTCGGCATTGAGCATGACGATGCCGAGCGGCTGGCCCAGGTTGGCGCCGGTGACGACGCAGGCCTCGAGCGCGCTGTTCATGACCAGGCGGTCCTCGATCGGTGCCGGCGCCACGTACTTTCCCTTGCTCGTCTTGAACAGATCCTTGACGCGACCGGTGATGCGCAGGTTGCCCTCGCCGTCGAGCGCGCCCTTGTCGCCGGTGTGCAGCCAGCCGTCGGCGCCGATCGCCTCGCGCGTCAACGCCGGCTCCTTGTAGTAGCCGAGCATGAGGCCCGGGCTGCGCATCTGGATCTCGCCCGTCACGGCATCGATGCGGCTTTCGACACCTTCGTAGGCCGGACCCACCGTGCCGGGCCGCGACACGCCGGGCAGGGTGGCGTGCGAGACACCGCAGTTCTCGGTCATGCCGTAGACCTCGCTGATCGGCAGGCCGAGCCGCTCGTACCAGCGCAGGAGCTCGGGCGGCATCGGCGCGGCGCCGCCCGCGGCGAAGCTGCAGGCATCGAGGCCGAGCGCGGTGAGCACTTTCTTCGAGACGATCCGGCCGACGATCGGGATCTTCAGCAGCAGCCGCAGCTTCGCCGGGGGCATCTTCGCGTCGACCGCTTGCTGGAACTTGACCCACAGGCGAGGCACCGAGAAGAAAACGGTCGGTCGCGCACGCCGCATGTCGGCGCTGAAAGTGTCGAGGCTTTCGGCAAAGAACACGTGCATGCCGGTCGCGAGCAAGGCGTGTTCGATCAGCGCCCGCTCGGCCACGTGGGCCAGCGGCAGGTAGCTCAGCATTCGGGCGTCGCCGCCGAGCGGCACGCGTCGAAGGCCGGTGCCTAGCGCCCAGGCAAAGCTCGCGAAGCTGTGCATCACGCCCTTCGGCACGCCGGTCGTCCCCGAGGTGTACATGATGGTCGAGAGCTCGTTGCCGTCGCGCACCGGGTCGCCTGCAAGTGGCGGCGTCGCGGCGACGATCGCATCCCATTTCGGATAGTCGTTCGGCGGCGCCAGCGGCAGGCCGACGCAAGGCAGCGACGCGGCGACGCCGAGGCGCATCACGTCCCAGCCATCGAGCTTGCCGACGAACAGAAGCCTCGCCTCGGAATGCTCGAGGATGTGCCGGATCGTCGTCGCGGCGAGCGTCGGGTAAAGAGGCACCGAGACGTGCCCGGCCATCCAGATCGCGAAATCGGCCAGCAGCCAGTGCGCGCAGTTCTTGGAGAGCAGCGCGATCCGGCTGCCCGGCGGATACCCGAGGGAGCGCAGGTGCGCGGCCATCCGGCGCACCTCGCCGAGCACCTCTCCCCACGTGAAGTCGCGCAGCGCGCCGCCGGCCTGGGGCTGCGTCAGCACCACTCGGCCTGGAGCTTCGCGCTCCCAATGGTAAAGGCGCTGCAAGGCGAGTTTCTCCGGGGCGACCGACTCCGTGGGGACGAGGTTCGACATGGCGGTTCTTCCTCGCGCCCGCGCCAGCGTGCGCTGTCTGCGCACGCTAGTGCAGTGCGCAGCCCGCGCCAATAGAGAGACTACGGGGACCCTGTCCCCCAGAGGTGGGGGACAGGGAATGTTCGCGCCGGTACGAGGACGGGCGCTAGTCGGT
>JAYSMB010000586.1:0-2224 GCA_043725065.1 Burkholderiales bacterium | reverse complement strand
AGAACTCAAATTAAGCCGCGGAACAACCAAAATACTGAGGCGTGACAAGCACTTGGCGTAGTCGCGGTGCCTACAGGATGGGAGGAACTTCAGTCTAGGTTCGGCTCCCTCTCCCCGCAGCGGAGAGGGAGCAAGACTTCAGGCGGGGTATCCGGTGATCGTGCGGATGCGGCGATAGAGCGGCTCGAGCCGCTTGTAGAGCGGCCGGTAGACCTGCTTGTAGAGCGCATCGTAGGTCCGCACCGCGGCGGCCTGGGGCTCGAAGCGCGTGCCGGGTCTGGCCATGGCGCGAACCGCGCTCGGCACGTCTGGGTACCAGCCGAGCCCGGTCGCGGCGAGCATCGCGACGCCGAGCGACGAAGCCTCGGCCACTTGCGGCCGCTCGGCCGCGAGGCCGAACACGTCGGCGGCGATCTGCATCGCGCCGTCGCTCTGCGCGCCGCCGCCCGAGATCACGAGCCGCACGATCTTTCGCTTGATGCGCGCCTCGATCAACTCGCGTCCCGCGCGCAGGCCGTAGGCCAGCCCTTCGATCATCGCCCGGTACACATGCGCCCTCGTGTGCACATCGCCGAAGCCGATGATCGCGCCCTTGGCCTCGGGCCCCGGGTCGCGCAGGCCGGGCGACCAGTACGGTTGCAACGTGAGGCCCATCGAGCCGGCAGGCACCGAAGCGATCAACTCGTCGAACAGCGACTCGGCACTCACGCCGCGCTCGGCCGCGAGCGCGCGCTCGCGGTGCGCGAACTCGTTCTTGAACCAGCTGACCAGCCAGAAGCCGCGCTGGATGTGGATCTCGGTGTTGAAGGCGCCGGGCAATGCCGCCGGATACGCCGGCAACAAGCGCTGCACTTCGAGGTACTTCGGCTGCGTCGTGTTGATCGTTGCCGCGGTGCCGAACGAGAGGTGCGCGGTGTCGGGTTCGAGCGCGCCGCAGCCGAGCACTTCGCAGGCCTTGTCGGCGGCGGCGGCGATGACGGGCACGCCCTTGGGCAAGCCCAGCTCGGCGGCGGCCGCATCGGTCAAGGTGCCAAGTCGCGCCCCGGGCGGCACGAGCTTCGGCAACTGCGCGCTGCGGATCGCCAGTGCCTTCCAGTGCCACTCGCTCGCACGAGCCCACTGCTGGCGCTTGTAGTCGAAGGGCATGTAGCCAACCTGGCAGCCCGCCGAATCGACCCACTCGCCCACCAGCCGATGCGTGAGCCAGCCCGAGAGCAGCGTGAAGCGCTCGGTCTTCCGCCAGAGCGCGGCGTCGTGCTGCGCGAGCCAGTTGCACTCGGCCTGGCGCTGCAATCCGCGCATCAACTCACCGGCGCCGGCGATGCCGAACAAGGTGTTCCACAACGCGCCCATCGCCGGCGGTTCGGAGCACAGGCGCTGATCGGGCCAGACGATCGCGGGCCTGAGCGGCGTACCGTCTTCGCGCGCGCAGACGACGGTGCCGCGCTGCGTCGTGAGCGAGAGGCCGGCGATGCGCTCGGGCTGCACGCTGCCTTGCCGCCAGAGTGCCCGGCAACTCTCGACCAGCGATTGCCAGTACGAGACCGCGTCTTTTTCGGCCCAGCCCGGCTGCGGGACATCGAAGGGCGGCTCGAACAGCACCTGCGAGTGGGCGAGCATCGCGCCGGCGCGATCGAAGACGAGAGCACGCAGGCTCTGCGTACCGACGTCGATGGCGAGCAGCAGGTCGGCAGTCATGGGCGGCGATTGTCGGCCGGCGGCGCGTGCCGCAAGACCCAGTTTTCCCGGTAGCGCGCGGACTCGTCCGCCCACCGTGCGGCGTCCCACGCGAGGTCTTCGCGGCAGGGCGCTTCGAGCATTGGCAGCAAGGGCAGCGCGCCGCGGTGCGCGACGAGGCCGATGCGGGTGCGACGCATGAGCAGGTCGTCGAGGCGGCGCACCTGCTCGTGCCGCATCGACCAGCGCAGCTCGGCGAGCGTGTACGGCGTGCCGAGCAACGCGCGCTGCTCGTCGGCGGGCCGCGCCGCGACCCAGGCCGCGCCCTCTGCGCCGAGCCGGCCTTGCAAGCGCGAGGCCGTCGGCGTCGTTGTCGTTGTCGACATGGGCGCTGCGATCCGCAATCCCTGCCGCTCCAGTTCGCGCAGCACCTCGAGCGCGGTCGCACGATGCGTCGTGAGCTTGCCACCGGTGATGCCGACCAGCCCGGGCCGCGCCCAGAGAGCCGAGTCGCGCCCCATCGCCGAGGGCGGCATGTTCTCTTCGC
>JAYSMB010000585.1:0-3878 GCA_043725065.1 Burkholderiales bacterium | reverse complement strand
GCGGCGCAAGCGACCTTGCAGCCGCACGACGGTGGCTCGCCCCACGCCGAGCGCAGCAGCCGTGTCCTCCAGTGTGGCGTCGAACATTGCCGGCAGCAGCACTGCCTGCGCAAAGCGCAGGTCTTCCAAAGTTGCGGCCTCGATGGCCAGCGCCTGCGCCTGCGCAACCAGCGCCATGTCTATCTGTCGAGGTCTCGCCATGCATTCCTCCAGCCGTTTTTGACGACAGAGATCATGCCATAATTAGTATCATCTTGAACGCTCACTGGAATTAGGCGCTGCGCAGCGCCAGGTAGAGCCGTTCGACGAGATCGGCGGCGCGCAGTGCGCCGGGCCGATCCGGCTCCGCCGCGAGGCCGTGCTCGACGACGCCAAGCGTCGCCACATCGAAGGCCGATGCGTCCGCAAGCCAGCGGCCGCCGATCCAGCCGGCAAGAACATCACCGGTGCCCGCGGTGGCGAGCGAGGCGTTGCCGGTGGCGTTGATGCGCGGCAACTCGTGGGGCGCGGCGATCACGGTGCCGGATCCCTTGAGAACGACGACGGCGCGATAGCGCTCGGCGATTGCGCCGGCGGCGCCCAGGCGGTCGGCTTGCACTTGGTGGGTCGTGGTGCCCAGCAAGCGTGCCGCTTCGAGCGGGTGCGGCGTGAGAATCGTTGCGCGCATTCGACCGGCGCGGGTGGCCGTCATCGATTGCAGTGCCGGATCGGCCGCGATCGCATTGAGCGCGTCAGCGTCGAGGACGAGTCGCGGCGACAGGGCGATGAGGCGGGGCAGGACAGCGCGCACCGCGTCGCCGCCGCCGCAGCCGCAGACGACGGTACTTGTCTCGACCACTTCGGTCGGGCCTTGCCACCAGTCGCGGCGCAACATGAGTTCCGGTCGCTCGGGATCGAACCCCGGCGATCCTTCGCCCGCGTCGAGCAGATCGACGAAGACGCGCCCGGCGCCCGCCGCGTGCGCGGCACGGGCTGCCAGCCATGCCGCACCGGCCATGCCGGAAGCGCCACCGACGACGGCGACGTCGCCGAAGCTGCCCTTGTGCTGCGAGTGGAGCCGCGCGTGGCCAAGGCGGCCGATCTCGTCGCGTCCGACCAGCCACGCATCAGGCGACTCGGCCGCGAGATCGACGCCAAGCGTGTCGAGCCAGGTCGCGCCCGCATGGTCGCGGCCCGACGCGGTGAAGAGACCCGGCCTGACGGCCAGCAGCGAGAGCGTGTGCCGGGCGGTGACACAACGGTCGCCGAACGGCTGTCCATGGTCGGCGTCGAGGCCCGATGGCAGGTCGATGGCCAGCACGCACGCGCCGCGCGCCGCCAGTGCGGCGATGCCCTCGATGGCGGAGGCGATCGCGCCGGTGGGAGCGCGCGAAGCGCCGATGCCGAGCAGCGCGTCGATGACGAGGCCCGGTCGCTCGGTCGACACCGCGTCGAATGCCGTGGTCGGCCCGACAGGCACGCCGGCTTGTCGCGCGCGCGAGAGCGCTCGTGCGGCATCGGCAGGCAAAGCGGCAGGATCGCCGACCAGCAGCACGGAAGCGTCCTTGCCGAGTTCGCGCAGCCGCGTCGCTGCTTCGATGCCGTCGCCGCCGTTGTTGCCGGGCCCGGCGACGACGAGCACGCTCCGGGCATGCGGTGCCAGCGCGAAGGCGAGCCGGGCGACGGCGTCGCCGGCACGCGCCATCAGTGTGAACGGCGCAGCGCCGGCGGCCGCGGCGGCCTCGATGCGCCGGGTCGAGGCGACGCTGAACAGCGGTTCGCGCGAAGCGGCTGCATCGATTCGGTGGATCGAGATCACAGTGCGGAGCTTGCCATGCCGCACCGTCAGCGCCACAGGCGCTCGATGCCGAGCCCGTCGATGCCGATCGGCGTCTTGCGCCCAGCCACCGAATCGGCGACCAGTCGCGCCGAGCCACAGGCCAGGGCCCAGCCGCTGCCGCCGTGACCGAGGTTGAGCCAGACGCCTTCGGAGCCACTCGGGCCGAGGACGGGCGGTCCGTCCGGCAACATCGGACGGGAGCCCTTCCAGCGCTGGGCTTGCGCGCGGTTGGTCACGCCGGGGAACCAGTCGTCGAGCACCTTGTCGAGCGTCTTCTGCGCGGCCTCGTTCTGGCGCTCGGGGTGGCCGCCGATTTCGGCGCTGCCGGCGACGCGGACCCGGTTGCCGAGGCGGCTGATCGCGACCTTGTAGCGTTCGTCCATCAGCGCGGCACGCGGCTCGTAGTGAAGATGCTGATCGTCGTGGCGCAGCGGCGCCGTGACCGAATAGCCGTAGACGGGAAGCAGCGGCAGCCTGATGCCGAGCGGTCGCAGCAGGTGGCTCGAGCCGAGCGCCGCGCACACGACGATCGCATCGAAGCTCAGTTCGCCGACGACATCGTATTGCGGATCGGTAGCCGACCAGCCGCTCGTGCCGGCGCGCGAAATGGCCGCGGCTTCGTCACGAGGATCGCCCGGTGTACGGACGATGACGAGGCTGGGCCGCGGACCCGCGACAATGCGCTCGACCTGCGCCTGGAAGCGAAATCGCACGCCGCCTCGCGCCGCTTCCTTGCGAAGAAGATGAGTGAACTCGCGGCAGTTGCCGACCTCGTCGTCCTTCGAATAAACGCCCGCATGCAACGCTGTCTCCGTGTTGAGACCAGGCTCGACAAGGCGGCACGCGGCGGCATCGAGCACCTGCGGCGCGGCGCCGAGTTCGGCCAGCGCGCGGATGCCCGGCTCGGCCAGCGCGAGGTCGCGCGCCGAGCGAAGCAGGACGAGAAAGCCTTGGCCTCGTTCGAAATCGAGATGCAGCCTGGCGGTGAGCTCGTGCAGCCGTTCGCGGCTGAAGTGGGCGAGGCGATGCATGCGGGCCCGGTTGGCGCGATAGGTCTGGGGCTTGCAGGCGCGCCACCAGCGCCAGAGCCAGCCGAGGGTCGCGAAGTCGAGGTGGCGACCGACCCGAACCGGCGCATGCGAGCTGAGCAAATGCGAGATGACCTTGCCCGGCATGCCCGGCGCGGCCCAGGGCGCGACATAGCCGGGTGCGACCAGGCCGGCGTTGGCGAAACTCGATTCGGCGGCGACGGTGCCGCGACGCTCGAACACGGTCACGTCATGGCCGTCGGCGCCGAGCTCGTACGCCGTCGTCACGCCGATCACGCCGGCTCCGATGACCGCGACGCGCATCGTCAGCGATGCGTCATGTCGGGTCCGGCGCAAGCGAGTGCGATCTCGACAGCGAGGGCTGCGTCGAGCACCGCGTCGTCGCGCAGCGCGGCGGCCCACAGCATGAGGCCGGCCGGCAATTCGCCGTCGTCCTGGCAGGGCAGGCTGAGGGCGCAGCCGTCGAAAAAATTGACGATGGCTGGATTGCGCAGGAGCAAGCCGTTGGTCGCGAAGAAGGCGGCGTCGTCGGCGACGAGCGGTACGAGTGGGGGCGCGACGATCGGCACGGTCGGCGAGAGCAGGGCGTCGTACGGCGCGATCGCGGCGTTCATCCGCATGATCCAGACGCGGCGCGCGGCAACGAGATCGATGTAGTCGGCGGCGCTCATCGTCGCGCCGCGGCGGATTCGAAAGGCGACGCGCGGGTCGTATTCGGCATCGTGCTCCGCCAGCAGGCGGCGGTGCCAGGTCCAGCTCTCGGCGGCGGCGAAGCCACCGGTGGCGTTGATCGCCACGACTTCGTCGAGCAGCGGCAAATCGATCGTCTCGATCCGGGCGCCGGCCGCCGCCAGCGTGGCCAGAGCGCGCTCGAAGGCGCGAGCCACGGTCGGATCCAGGCCCTCCAGCAAGAGCGTGCGCGGCACGGCGAATGTGAACGCTGCGATTGGCTTGCCGGTGAGCGCGACGCGGCGATCGGCGAGCACCTCGTGCAGCATGACCGCATCGCG
>JAYSMB010000584.1:0-5743 GCA_043725065.1 Burkholderiales bacterium | reverse complement strand
CTGGTTGCGCATCAGCATCTCGTTGGTGCCGTTCACGTCGCGCGTCGGCGTGGCGAGCTCGCCGGCGTCGAAGCCGCGGTGCAGGCTCACCCATTCGTTTCCTTCGGCGCGCAGGCCTTTCTGGATGCCCTGGAACAGGTGCATGTCGTCGTGCGCCACCATCGACATCGGCGAGAAGGCGAGCCGGTTGTAGGTGACCGAGCGCTCGAACAGCGGGTCGGGCGCGCCTTCGACGCGAAAGCTCCAGGCCTCGACGACGGTGCGGTCGGCTGCGAGCGGGCGGATCACGCGGATCGTCTGCGGCGAGCCCTTCAGCCCCAGGCTCGGATAGCAGAGCGCGTTCTGCGGCGAGCGCTGCAGGATCTCGGCGGCCCGTTCGGTGCCGTGCGCCTCGCGCATCGCCGCCTCGTAGTCGGGCAGCTGGGCATAGCCGGAGTGGATGCTGAACTGCGTGCCCAGCACGCTGTGCCCGTTCGGCAGGACGCGGGCACCCATGCGGTCGAAGAAGTCGTGGCCGGCGCCGAACGGCAGGATCTGCTCGATCGCCATCGGCTTGGGCGCGTCGGCCGGATGGCCCTGCCAAACCGTTGCCGCCGCCGCGGTCGCCGACTCGTGCGTCGAGAGCGGATGGACCGTGTCGTTGATGTTCTCAAGATAGGTCTTCCAGTTGCAGCGGATCAGCGTGCGCAGGCAACCGCCCTCGATGCGCAGGCGCCCGACCGGCGAGCGGTCGACGAGGTTGTCGATCGAGGCGAGCGCTTCGCCGAAGTAGCTCGCGAAGTCGGGGCCGCCCGGGTTGAGCTTGACGAAGACGAAGTCGCGGTGCACGGCAACGCCGGCCGGCGCCGTCATACCTCGGCCCGCTTCGCAGCGTTCGAGCCCCGTGCCTTCGTAGCCGCTCGCCAGCGGCATGGCGCGCAGCGAGCCGTCGAGGCGATAGGTCCAGGCGTGGTACGGGCAGCGGAAAAAGCGGCCGGTGTTGCCGCTGCGGTCGCTGACCAGCGGCGTGCCCTTGTGGGCGCAGCGGTTGTAGAGAACGCGGACCGCGCCGTCGTCGTGGCGAACCATGACCAGCGGTCGCCCGGCGAGCTCCAGCGACACATAGTCGCCGGCGGCCGGCACCTGGCTGGCGTGGCCGACGTAGTTCCAGGTGTTGGCGAAGAAGTGCTTCCGCTCGAGCGCGAACAGCGCCTCGCTCAGGTAGAGATCGCGGTGAACGCGCCTGTCCTCCACCAGCGCGGCGATCGCCGCCCGGCTCTCGCTCATGTCTCGACCAAAGCGAGCACGCGCAGCGGGCTGCCGCTGCCTTTCTCGATCTTCAACGGCGGGCAGATCAGCACCGCACCGGTCGGCGGCAGCAGGTCGAGGTTGGACAAGCACTGCAGGCCGTAGCGGCCCGCGCCGTGCATGTAGTAGTGGCAGGGATACGGCGGCCGCAGGTGATAGCCCTGGCCGGCGTCGGTGCCGATCGCTTCCGAGCCGAAGCCGAGCACGCTGCGCTGCTCGACCAGGAACCGCACCGCCTCCGAGCTCGGCCCCGGCGTGTGCTGGCCGGTCTCGTCGAAGTTCTGGTACGCCTCGGGGTCGTGACGCTTCGACCAGTCGGTGCGCATCAGGAACCACGCGCCTTCGGGCACGCGGCCGTGCGCGGCCTCGAAGCGCTCGATGTCCTCGACCGTCAACAGGTAGTCCGAGTCGGCCTTCACCTGCTCGGAGCAGTCGATGACGCAGGCCGGCGCGACGAAGTGCTGCGCCGGAATCGTGTCGACCGAGTTGTTCGGCAGGTCGCGGCCCGAGATCCAGTGGATGGGCGCATCGAAGTGGGTGCCGGTGTGCTCGCCGCAGGAGAAGTTGTTCCAGTACCAGCCCGGCCCGCGCGCGTCGTAGGCCGAGACCTCCTCGATCCGGAACGGCCAGCACTGGCCCATCTCCGGCGGCAGGGCGATCTGCGGGAAGTCGGGCGTGAGCGTCTGCGTCAGGTCGACGACGCGGATGCGCTTCATCGCGAGGGCGGAGACGAGCTGGCCGAGGAGCGAGGGCTGGGCGGGCACGAGCGCGGCGGGCATGGAAGTTGATGTCGCAGATGTCATTGAATCATGGGCGTCGCGCTCAGCCCGGGCCTTGGCGAATGCAATGTAATGCAATACACTGTAACTTGATTGTAGACATAGTCAATGATTCGATCTTTCAAGCACAAGGGACTGCGCAAGCTCTGGATCGATGACGACTATGCCGGCATTCCAGGCTCTCATGCGCCGCGAATTTTGCGCATTCTCGATCTGCTCGAGGCGGCGACAAAGCCCGCCGACCTGGCGCCGCCGGGATTCCGGTTTCATCCCTTGAAGGGTGGACGCAAAGGCGAATATGCGCTGAGTGTGACCGGCAACTGGCGGATCACGTTCGAATTCGACAACGCGGATGCGACCAACGTCAATCTCGAGGACTACCACGGAAGGGTTTGAAGATGAAGACCACGCTACGCAATCCGAAACGTCGTCCGACGCACCCGGGAGCGGTGTTGCGAGAGGACGTGCTGCCCGCATTGGGCATGACGCAGGCCCGGTTCGCGCAGGCTCTCGGTGTCAGCCGGCTGACCGTTTCCCACCTGCTGAACGAGCATCGGGCGGTCTCGCCCGAGATGGCGCTGCGCCTGGAGAAGGCGCTGGGCACCAGTGCCGAGATGTGGTGCGGCATGCAGGCGGCTGTCGATTTGTGGGACTCCCGCCAGCATGCCGACGCGTTTGCCGCAATCAAGCGGCTGGACGATTCGTCGTTTGCGTTGGCGGCTTGAAAGTACTCCGTCGTCCCTCCGGAAACGCTACGTTCCCGCCCGTGGCGATGGCGGTCCATTGGGCGGCACCCAACCATCGAGGTCGATGTAGTAGCGCGTCGACCGCCCCGCGCCGACCATCCGGAGGAGTCCGAGGCCGGCAAGCTCGACGAGCTCGCGAGACGCCGTCGCCCGCGAGGTCGATGTCAGCGACACATCGACGACGCTCACGGCCTTTTCGCAAGCCACGCGCACCTGCGACACGAACCAGAGCAGCCACGCGGTGATGTCCAGTGCTCCGCGTTGGGCAAGCTTCAGCTGGTCGTAGTACGCGTCGCGCGTTGTCTCGCAACTGCTGCGAGATGCGGATGGTTCGATTCGTGTCACCGAGGTGAGTCGATTGAGCAACCTATTCGACTTGAATACATCATGTCGCGATGCGCGACGAAAAGCGGATCCAGCGCCGCATCGGTCTGCGCGATGGGTCATCCGCGCTCACGTACTGAAAGGTCACCGCTACGCCCGCGGTTGCGTACGATGAACGATTGTCACGAAGAGGCGACCGAATGAAGATGCCGAACAGCTCGTCCGACAGCCGGGTGGCCATCGTCACCGGTGGGGCCAAAGGCATCGGCTGGGCAACGGTCGAAGCGTTGATCGCGGACGACGTTCGCCCGGTCCTCTTCGATCGCGACGAGCAGGCCCTCTCCATCGCGAGCCGGCAGCTTGGCGAAAGAGGTGTCGATCACCTCACGGTACAACTCGACGTCAGCGACGAAGCCGCGGTCGATAGCGCGATGTCCAAGGTCGTCGCGCGCTACGGCCGAATCGACATCCTCGTCAACAACGCCGGCATCGCCCTTCGCCGACCCACGCTGGAACTCTCGCTCGCCGATTGGCAAGCCGTGATCGACGTCAACCTCACGGCGGTCTTCCTCTGCTCTCGCGCGGCGGCGCGCTCGATGACCGAAGCGGGCAGCGGTGCGATCGTCAACGTGGCGTCGATCATGGGCCTGTCGGGCGGCGGGCTCTATCCCAACCTCTCTTACCAGTCGACCAAGGGCGCGATCGTCAACCTCACGCGCGCCCTCGCCGTCGAATGGGCTGGCCACGGCATTCGCGTCAACGCCGTCGCGCCGACCTGGGTGAGAACCGACCTGACCGTCGGCCTCTTTCAAAGCCCAGAACTGATGGGCCGCGTGCTCGACATGACGCCGATGCGGCGCCTCGCCGAGCCTGCCGACGTGGCCAACGCGATCGTCTTTCTCGCATCGAGCCGGGCCGGCATGATCACGGGGCACACGCTGCCGGTGGACGGCGGCTTTCTCGCGCAGTAGCCGCGGCCGGCCGCGGCCGGATCGGCTTCAGGTGAAGCCGTATTCCTTGCGGATGGCGGTGAGCACCTTGTCGAGGCCCTTGTACGCGACCCAGGCGCGGGCCAGCATCTTCTGCATGGCGGAGATCCGGGATTGCGCCTGCGCAAGGCTCTCCTCCGTCATCTGCTTCATGAGGCCGACGACCTCGTCGTCCTCGAGCTCGTTCCGCTTCTTGACGTACCTGTCCAGCTTGCCTTCAGCCATGCGCGACTCCCGGTGCGTGGCGGGATCGTAGCGGAGGCTCAGGCGCGGGAAGCGCGCTGGCCGAGCGCCTCGACCCCAATCGTCGTCAGGCCTTGCAGAAACCGCTCGCCCGCCGCCAGCTGCGCCAGCGACACGTACTCGTCGGCCTGATGCGCCTGCGCGATATGCCCCGGGCCGCACACCACCGTCGGGATGCCGGCCTTCTGGAACAGGCCGGCCTCGGTGCCGAAGGCGACGAGCGTGGTCGACCCGACCTCGGCCAGGCGCCCGGCCAGCAACACCGCCATATCGTCGGCGCGCGCCAGAAACGCGGGCGTCTCGCAGATGGTCTCGAAGCGGATGCCGGCCTCGGGCGCGACGGCGCGCATCGCCGGCTCGAGCGACTCGGTGAAGGCGCGCACCTCGGCCTGCATGGCGGCCACGTCGGCGCCGGGCAGGTTGCGAAACTCGTAGTGAAAGCGGCAGTCCGCGGGCACCACGTTGTCGGCGATGCCGCCCTCGATCACGCAGACCGAGCCCGTCGTGTAGGGCACGTCGAAGCCCTCGTAGTGCGGCCCCTGGCTGCGCCAGCGCTCCGACATGTCGGCGAGCTTGCCGACCACGCGCGCGCCGACCTCGATGGCGTTGACCGACTGCGGCGTGAGCGACGAATGCGCCGCATGGCCCTTGACGCAGCAACGCCAGCGGTACACGCCCTTGTGCGCCAGCGCCGGCACCATGCCCGTCGGCTCGCCGACGATGCAGGCCAGCGGTTTGATGCCGCGTTCGCGCAGGTCGGCGATGAGCCGGGGCGCACCGAAGCAGCCCACCTCTTCGTCGTAGCTGAGGGCCAGGTGAATGGCGAACGGCAAGTCGGCCGCCAGGTACGCCGGCACCTGCGCCACCGCCAGGCCGATGAAGCTTTTCATGTCGGCGCTGCCGCGGCCGTAGAGGAGGCCTTCGCGCACTGTGGCGCCGAGCGGGTCGAGCGACCAGTCCTGGCCGTCCCACGGCACGGTGTCGGTGTGGCCCGAGACGATCACGCCGGCGGGCTTGCCTTCACCGACGGTGGCGAACAGGTTGGCCTTCTTGCCCGAGTCGTCGAAGGTGAGCGTGCTGGGCACGCCGTGATGCGCAAGTTCGTCGCGAATGAAGTGGATGAGCTCGAGGTTGGAATTGCGGCTGACGGTGTTCATGCGCACCAGGGTGCGGGCGAGCTCGAGGGCGCGGACAGAAGGTGCGAGGGCAAGGTCCATCGACGCAATATAGCGGCTGGGCTACGCTAGTCCCCACCATGACCCACGACGACATCACCCGCGCCGACATCGCCGCCGCCCGCGAGCGCATCGCCGACGACGTGCGGCACACGCCGTTGATGTGCATTCGCGGCAGCCAGCTCGGCATCGATTGCGCC
>JAYSMB010000583.1:0-2099 GCA_043725065.1 Burkholderiales bacterium | reverse complement strand
GCCGGATGTGACGACGCCGCTCGGACTGCGTGACCGCACCATGCTGGAAGTAATGTATGCGAGCGGCTTGCGGGTCTCGGCGCCGAACGGCACCAGCCGGGTCTTGCTGCCCTTGCCGGTAATGCGCAGCACGCCGTCGTTGAGCGACACTTCCACCGATTTCAGATCGACCAGCTCCGACACCCGCAGGCCGCTGGCATACATTACTTCGAGCATGGTGCGGTCGCGCAGGCCGAGCGGCGTCGCGACCTCGGGTGCATCGAGCAGGGCTTCGACCTGCACTTCCGAGAGCGACTGGGGTACGCGCAGCGGCTGGCGCGCGGCCACCAGGCGCAGGGTCGGGTCGGCGCTGGCCAGGCGCTCGCGCAGCGCCCAGCGAAAGAAGCGCTTGAACACGGTGAGCCGTCGATTCGTGCTCGCCGCGGCGCTGCCGGCGTGGCGCACCACCGCGTATTCGCGAAGATCGGCTTCGCTGGCATCGACGAGCGCCTTGCCGCTGCTGCGGGCCAACCAATCGCTCAGCAGGGTCAGGTCGCGCCGATACGCGGCGAGGGTGTTGGCGGCGAGGCCGTCCTCGATCCAGAGGGCGTCGATGAAGCGGTCCATGGTCGCCGCGCTTGCCGCATGCATCGAGACCCTACGCTTCGCTCAGGGTGACAGGTGCTCGCGCCTATTCGAGCGTCAGCTTCTGCCGCTTGACGACGTTCTTGTAGACCTCGTACTCGGCGGCGATCTGCGCCGCGAACTGCTCGGGCGTGTTGGCGATGATGAGCGAGCCGGTATCCTCGATGCGCTTCTTCACGGCCGGGTCTTCGAGGGTCTTCCTGACCGCGCTGCTGATCTTGTCGACCACCTCCTTGGGCAGCCCCTTGGGCCCGTAGATGCCGTAGTAGGCCATGCGGTTGACCGGCTCCAGCCCTACTTCCTTGAAGGTCGGCACGTCGGGCAGCACCGCCAGGCGCTGCGGCGCGGCGACGACGATCGCGATCAGCCGCCCGTCCTTGATGAAGGGCAGCGTCGACGGCAGGTTGTCGAAGATCATCGGCACCTGCCCGGCCACGGTGTCGTTGAGCGCCGGCCCCGAGCCGCGGTACGGGATGTGCGTCACGAAAGTGGTCGTCAGGCTCTTGAACAACTCCATCTGAAGGTGCGCGATGCTGCCGGTGCCGGAGGTCGCGAAACTGTACTTGCCGGGATTCTTCTTCAGTTCGGCCAGAAAACCCTTGTAGTCGCGCGCCGGAAAGCTCGGGTGCACCGCGATCACGTTCGGCGTGGCGGCGACGTTGATGATCGGCGTGAAGTCGGTCAGCGGGTTGTAGGCGAGCTTGGGGTAGATCGCCGGGCCCGCGGCGGTCGTCGAGACCGTGGCCACGCCGAGCGAATAGCCGTCGGGCGTGGCCCGGGCGGTCTCGGTCGCGCCGACCGTGCCGCCGCCGCCGGCGCGGTTCTCGACGATCAGCGGCTGGCCCAGCGGCCCGTTGATCTTCTCGGCCAGCACGCGGGCGATGATGTCGGTGGTGCCGCCGGGCGCGAACGGCACGACCAGCTTGACCGGCTTGGTCGGATAGCTCGATTGCGACCAGGTGGCACCCGGCGTTGCGGCCAGAGCCGCGGTGACGGCGAGCAGGGATCGGCGGTGCAGCATGAAATTCGTCTCCGGGGCGTCTGGATTCGGTGAAAGGCGAGTCTAGGGGAAGCATCGACGCGGTCCCTCGGCAAAAGCCCCCGGCACGCGCCCGGCATACTCGATCGCATGGCGAACCCGCTGCTGCTCGTTCCGGACTTTCTCCTGATCCTGCTCGGCGTTGTCGTCTGCCGTCGCACCGCGCTCGACCGGCCGGTCTGGGAGGCGGCCGAACGGCTCGTCTACTTCCTGCTCTTTCCGGTGCTGCTCTTCAGCTCGATCGTGAAGAGCCCCTTGCAGGCCGGCCAGGCAGTGAACCTCGCCGTGGCAGGCGTGGGTACGACGCTCGTCGGCATCGCCGTCGCGCTCGCCATCGGCCGCTGGCCCCGCGTCGATCGGCGCCTGCATGCCTCGGGCGCGCAGATCGCCTACCGCTTCAACTCCTACATTGCGCTGGCGGTGGCCGAGCGGCTCT
>JAYSMB010000582.1:0-4237 GCA_043725065.1 Burkholderiales bacterium | reverse complement strand
CCGAAGAGCCCGAGATCAATCTGATCCCGTTCATCGACGTGCTGCTCGTGATCCTGATCTTCCTGATGCTTTCGACGACCTACTCGAAATTCACCGAGTTGCAGGTCACCCTGCCGATCGCCGACGCGGACCAGGCGCGCGACCGGCCGCATGAGATCATCGTCGCCGTCGCCGCCGACGGCCGCTATGCGGTCAACGGGAAGCCGGTCGACGGGCGCAGTGTCGACGCGCTGGCAGCCGAACTCACGGTGGCCGCGGGCGGATCCAGCGAGATGATCCTGATCGTTTCGGCCGACGCCACCGCGGCGCATCAGAGCGTCATCAACGTGATGGACGCGGCGCGACGAGCCGGGATCGCGAAGCTGACCTTCGCGACGCAGTCGTCGAATGGCGGCGTCAAACCCTGAGCCATGATTTCGGCGCCGGCTGATCTGCGCAGCCGGTTGAGTGCAAGCCTCGATCGAATCTGGGCCGGGCGCGGCGCGGCGAGCAGCGCCCTCCTGCCGCTCTCTTGGGCATTCGGCGCCATCAGCGCGGCGCGGCGCGAACTGCATCGCCGCAGCCTGCTCGCCACTCATCATCTTCCAGTGCGCGTCGTCGTGGTCGGCAACCTGCTCGTCGGTGGCGCCGGCAAGACGCCCGCGGTGATCGCGATCGTCGGCCTGCTGCGCCGGCATGGCTGGACGCCGGGAATCGTTTCGCGCGGCTACGGACGCGCCGAGGATTCGGTCCGCGAGGTCGGTCCGGCGACAAGCGCGCAGACCGTCGGCGACGAACCGCTCGTGCTGGCACGTCGCAGCGGCGTCCCGGTGTTCGTCGGCGGCGATCGGGTCGCCGCCGGTCACGCCTTGCTTCACGCGCACCCGTCGATCGATGTGATCGTCAGCGACGACGGATTGCAGCATCTCGGCCTCGACCGCGATGTCGAGGTGCTGCTTTTCGACGAACGTGGCATCGGCAACGGCCGGCTGCTGCCCGCGGGAGCCCTGCGCGAGTGCCTGCCGCACAAGGCAAGCCCGCATCGTCTCGTTCTCTACAACGCGGCGGCGCCGACCACGCCAATGGCCGGCTTCATCGGCGAACGCTCCTTGGCCGGCGTCGTCGCGCTCGACGCCTGGTGGCATGGCGCAGCGCCGACGCGCGGCGCGCTGGCGGCATTGCACGGCAAGAGCGTTGTCGCCGCCGCCGGCCTGGCGCGGCCCGCACGCTTCTTCGCCATGCTGCGCGAGCACGGCCTCGTCGTCGCCGAGCTGCCGTTGCCCGACCATTACGATTTCCGCACACTGCCCTGGCCGATCAACGCGAGCGACGTCGTGATCACGGAGAAGGATGCCGTCAAGATCGGGGCCGGCCGGCGCTTCGGCACGCGCGTGTGGGTGGCGGCGCTAGACTTCAGGCCCGAGCCCGCCTTCGACGACGCGTTGCTCGCCCTGCTGCCGACTGCCGAGCCATTGCCACCCCACGGACCGAATGGAAACACGTCTCCTTGAACTGCTTGTGTGCCCGATCTGCAAAGGGCCGCTGCAACACTGGCGGCCACCGCTGCAGGAGCGGCAGGAGCTCGTCTGCAAGGCGGACCGGCTCGCCTTTCCGGTGCGCGACGGCATTCCGGTGATGCTCGAAGGCGAAGCGCGTGCGCTTCCAGCGGATCTGTAGGCGCAGGGGCGCTTGGCATTTCATGTCCTGATCCCGGCCCGGCTCGCGTCGACGCGCCTGCCGGGCAAACCGCTCGCCGACATCGGCGGCCTGCCGATGATCGTTCGCGTCGCACGCCGCGCCGCGCAATCGGGTGCGCGCTCGGTCACCGTCGCCGCCGACCATGCTGAGATCGTCGCCGCGTGCCAAGCGAATGGCGTCGCCGCAGTGTTGACCGGTGCGCACCATTCGAGCGGCAGCGAGCGTCTCGCCGAAGCCGCGAAAACGCTCGGCTTTGCAAGCGCCGAGATCATCGTCAATGTCCAGGGCGACGAGCCGATGATCGATCCGGCATTGATCGACGCCTGCGCCGAGCTGCTCGAGCACCGGGCCGACTGCGTCATGAGCACGGCCGCGCACGTGATCCGCAGCACGGCCGATTTCATCAACCCGAACATCGTCAAGGTCGTCCTCGATTCCGGCGGCGCGGCCCTCTACTTTTCGCGCGCGCCGATCCCGTGGCCGCGCGACGGCAGCGGTGCTCCCGACCTGGCGAGCACAGCCGCGGCGCCCTTGCGCCATGTCGGCATCTACGCGTATCGCGCGGCGTTTCTGCAGCGATACCCGCAGCTCGCACCGAGCTCGCTCGAGGTGACCGAACAGCTCGAGCAGCTTCGCGTTCTCTGGCACGGCGAGCGCATCGCCGTGCACATCGGCGAAGGCGAACCCGGGCTCGGCATCGACACGCCCGAAGACCTGGCGACGGCGCGCGCGCTTTTCGCCGCGAACGGTGGCGCGGGTTTTGCCTGAGCGTTGCGCGTTCGGCGCGGATCGCCGCGCCGCCTATGATGGCTTCTTCTTCGTCCGTCCCGAGACCCGAGTTCCGACGCCCATGAGACTCATCCTGTTGGGAGCGCCCGGTGCGGGCAAGGGAACGCAGGCAGCGGTCATCTGCAAGCGCTACGGCATCCCGCAGATTTCGACCGGCGACATGCTGCGCTCGGCGGTCAAGGCCGGCACGCCGCTCGGCGTGGCGGCCAAGAAGGTGATGGACTCGGGCGCGCTGGTCGGAGACGACATCATCATCGGCCTGGTCAGGGAACGGATTGCGGAGCCCGACTGCGCCGCCGGCTTTCTGTTCGACGGCTTTCCGCGCACGATCCCTCAGGCCGACGCGATGAAGGCGGCCGGCGTCAAGCTCGACTACGTGCTCGAGATCGACGTTCCCGACAGCGCCATCGTCGAGCGCATGAGCGGACGGCGCGTTCACGTCGCCTCGGGTCGTACCTATCACCTGCGCTTCAATCCGCCCAAGGTCGAGGGCCACGACGACGTGACCGGCGAGGAGTTGATCCAGCGCGTCGACGATCTCGAGGCGACTGTGACGAAACGCCTCGAGGTCTATGCGCGGCAGACGCGACCGCTCGTCGAGTACTACCAGCACTGGGCCGCGTCGGGCGAGCCGGGCGCGCCGGCCTATCGCCGCATCATCGGCATCGGCGGTGTCGAAGACATCGGCGAGCGGGCGCTTGCCGCGCTTGCCTGAACGCAAAAGGGGAACGGAAAGTGGAGATAGCGGGCAAGGTATTCATCGTCACCGGCGGCGCATCGGGGCTCGGCGAAGGCACGGCGCGAATGCTCGCCGGGCACGGCGCCAAGGTCGTCGTCGCCGATCTTCAGGTCGAGCGAGGTCAGGCTGTCGCGGCCGAGATCGGCGGCCGCTTCGTGCGCTGCGACGTGAGCCAGGAAGCCGATGGCCAGCAGCTGGTCGCCGAGGCTGTCGCCTTCGGCAAACTGGTCGGGCTGGTTAACTGCGCCGGGATCGCGCTGGGGATCAAGACAGTGGGCAAGGAGGGCGCGCATCCGCTCGGCTCGTTCACGAAGACGATCACGGTCAATCTGATCGGCAGCTTCAACATGATCCGTCTTGCCGCCGAGGCGATGTGCAAGAACGAGCCCGAGCCGACCGGCGAGCGCGGCGTCCTGATCTCGACGGCGAGCGTCGCCGCGTATGACGGGCAAATGGGTCAGGCGGCCTATTCGGCCTCGAAGGGCGGCATCGTCGGCATGACCTTGCCGATCGCTCGCGACCTGGCCCGCAACGGCATCCGCAACATGACGATCGCGCCAGGCATCTTCGGCACGCCGATGATGTTCTCGATGCCGGTCGAGCTGCAGCAAGCACTGGCCGCGAGCGTCCCGTTTCCGAGCCGGCTCGGCACGCCTGCCGACTACGCCAAGCTCGTGCACCAGATCGTCACCAACGAGATGCTCAACGGCGAGGTGATTCGCCTGGATGGCGCCATCAGGCTGCCACCGAGGTAGCGCCGAGGGCAGGGCTGCTCCCTCCCCGCTTCGCTCCCCTCCCTCCGAGGGGGAGGGCCAGCCCCTTCGGGACCGCTTTCTGATTCAGGCGTTTCGGCGCGCGTACAGCGCCCAGAGGCGAGCCAGGTCGGCTGTGCCGTCGCTACCTTGCACCGTCTTGAATGTGGCCAGCGCCTTCGCCTTGTCGCCCGCGGCAAGCTGGGCAATGCCGAGGTGGAGCTTGGCATCCTCCGGGCGCTTCAGGCCACCCTTGGCGATGCCTTGCTGGATGAGTTCC
>JAYSMB010000581.1:0-2983 GCA_043725065.1 Burkholderiales bacterium | reverse complement strand
GGCGAGGCCAGTCGCTCGTGGTCTGGGCGATTCGTGAGGGCCGGCAAGCGGCGCGCGCGGTCGATCTGTTCCTGATGGGTGCGAGCGAGTTGCCGCGCTGACACGCCGCCGGGCCGGACGCGACGACCGTATCCGGGTTTGCCCTGCAGTGTGGCGGGGTGCGTGAGACAATCCCGCGTCCCACGCTGACGTTGGCCATCAGGGCTGCGCTGCCTGGGATGCCCGAGACCAAGACGCCTCACGCATGCCGAGCGAACCCAGCCGTACGACCACCGATCGCCCGAGTTCCGACAAGCTGATCGAAATCGATCATGTCACTTTCGGCTACGACGCGAGTCGCACGATCCTCAACGATGTTTCGCTGACTTTCCTGCGGGGCCGCGTCACGGCCATTCTGGGGGGCTCGGGTTGCGGCAAGACGACATTGCTGCGGCTCATCGGCGGCGTCCATGCGGCCAGTCAGGGCAGTGTGCGTTTCGATGGCGAGACGGTCGATGCACACGATACGGCGCAGCTGTTCAAGCTGCGCCGTCGCCTGGGCATGCTGTTCCAGTTCGGCGCGCTCTTCACCGACCTGTCGGTGTTCGAGAACGTCGCTTTCCCGCTGCGCGAACACACGGACCTGCTCGAGCCGATGATCCGCGACATCGTCCTGATGAAGCTCAACGCGGTCGGTCTGCGCGGCGCGGCAGCGCTGCGAATCTCGGAGATCTCGGGCGGCATGTCGAGGCGCGTCGCGCTGGCGCGCGCGATCGCGCTCGACCCGGAACTGATCATGTACGACGAGCCGTTCGCCGGTCTGGACCCGATCTCGATGGGGGTGGCGGCGAATCTGATCCGCACGCTCAACGACACCACCGGCGCGACCTCGCTCATCGTGTCGCACGATGTGCAGGAGTGCTTCTCGATCTGCGACTACGCGTACCTGTTGTCGTCGCAGGGGCGGGTGGTCGCCCACGGCACGTCGGAAGAACTGAACGCATCCGCGGATCCGGAAGTGCGCCAGTTCATCCGCGGCGAGCCCGATGGGCCGGTGCGTTTTCATTACCCGGCCAAGCCGCTGGCGGAAGACTTCGGGCTCAGCGCATGATCCGCCGCACCTGCCAGCGGGCCGAGGTATCCGAGTGACCAACCCCGTGACCTACATCGGAGCGCGCACGATCGAAGTGCTGCGCGCGCTCGGGCACAACGCCTTCTTCTTCTGGGAACTGCTGCGCAGCATTCCGACCGCGCTGCGCCGGCCCTTTCTGGTGATCACACAGATCCACGCGATCGGCAACCTGTCGCTGGTGATCATCATGTCGTCGGGACTGGCGGTCGGCTTCGTGCTGGCGCTGCAGTCGTACTACGCGCTCGTGACCTACGGAGCGTCGGAGTCGCTCGGGCTGCTCGTCAACCTGTCGCTGGTGCGCGAACTCGGCCCGGTCGTCACGGCCTTGCTGTTCGCCGGGCGGGCAGGGACCTCGCTGACGGCCGAGATCGGGCTGATGAAGGCCGGCGAGCAACTCGCCGCGATGGAGATGATGGCGATCGACCCGAAGAGCCGCGTGCTGGCGCCGCGCTTCATCGGCGGCATCGTCGCGATGCCGGTGCTCGCGGTGCTCTTTTCCGCGGTCGGCATCATGGGGGCCTACGTGGTCGCGGTGCGGCTCATCGGCGTGGACGAAGGCAACTTCTGGTCGGTCATGCAGAACGGCGTCGACGTGTGGCGAGACGTCGGCAACGGCATTGTCAAGAGCATCATCTTTGGCGTGATCTGCACCTTCGTTGCCGTGTACCAGGGCTCCGAGACGAAGGCCACGCCCGAGGGCGTGGCGCACGCGACGACCCGCACGGTCGTGATCTCGTCACTGAGCGTGCTGGCGATGGACTTCGTGCTCACGGCACTGATGTTCTCGAAGAACTAGGATGCGAGCGGCAATCGACAGGATGGGCAGGCTGAATCATGGGTAAGAAAAGCATCGAGACGTTGGTCGGGGTGTTCGTGCTGTTGGGCATGGGAGGATTGCTGTTCCTCGCGTTCAAGGCCGCCAACCTCGGCAGCTTCAGCACCGGCGACAGCTACACGCTGCTGGCCAAGTTCGACAACATCGGCGGGTTGAAGGTGCGCGCACCGGTGCGCAGTGCGGGCGTCACGGTCGGTCGCGTCGAGTCCATCACGCTCGACCCGAAGACCTACCAGGGCATCGTCAAGCTGGGCGTGAACAGGTCGGTGCAATTCCCGGCCGATTCGTCGGCGCGCATCCTGACCTCGGGGTTGCTCGGCGACCAGTACATCGGGCTGGAGGCCGGTGCCGCCGAGAAGAATTTCGCGCCCGGCGACACGATCACGCAAACGCAGTCGGCGGTCGTGCTCGAGAGTCTGATCAGCCAGTTCCTGTTCAACAAGGCGGCCGACGCGGGAACGGCCGCGCCGGCGCCGGCTGCCAATGGAGGCAAGAAGTGAGGCATCCCCGGCGGACACAGGCATTGTCGGCACTGTTGCTGGGGCTCGTGCTCGGCCTCGGCGGCTGCGTGACGACGACCACCCTGATCAAGGACGCCCGTGGCGGCCCCGGCTCACGGCTCGACCCGTGGGAGAACTGGAATCGCAAGGTGTTCGCGTTCAACGAGGGGCTGGACCGGAATTTCCTCAAGCCCGTCGCCACCGCCTACGCCAAGGTCGTGCCGCAGTTCGTGCGGCGCGGTGTCGACAACTTCTTCGCGAATGCGGCCGACGGCTGGTCGGCAATCAACAACGCGTTGCAGGGCAAAGGCGAGCCGGCCTTCAACGACATGGTGCGCTTCGGCACGAACTCGGTCTTCGGCATCTTCGGCATCCTCGACATCGCGAGCGAGTTCGGCCTCGAGCACCACTACGAGGACTTCGGCCAGACACTGGGCCGCTGGGGCTTCGGTGCCGGCGCCTACCTGGTCTGGCCGCTGATCGGCCCTTCGACGGTGCGCGACACGATCGCGATGCCGCTCGATCGCTCGGCATCGC
>JAYSMB010000580.1:0-3100 GCA_043725065.1 Burkholderiales bacterium | reverse complement strand
ACGTGATACAGCGTCTCGACGACGATTACCGAGATCCATTGCTTCAGCGGGCCGGTGAGCGCATCGACCAGGATCCCGGGCAACGGAATCATGAAGATGAAGTAGAGCACCGGAAACCACGCCAGGCGCAGCGCCGCGCGACCCTTGATCAGCAGCAGCACACCGGCGACCACCGGCGCCTGCGAGCCGAACTCGAGGATCGAGATGCCGAACACCCGGCCGACGAAATACAGCAGCAGGCCGAAGCCGAAAACCGGCCAGCCCCAGATCGGCGCGGATGAATCCGGCAGCGCCGCGATCGGCCGGCGCACGCTCCAGAACAGCCACAGCAGGACGAGCAGGATGAGCGCGCCGTGCGCCTGCTCGTCGGTCTGCCAGATGCCGTTGGCAGCCCACCAGTAGACCGGCAGGTACATCGCCGCGAAACCAGCCAGCGCCAGCAGCCAGGACGGCTCCATCGGCAGCGCGGCGCGCGGCCCGGGCAGCGGCCCGCCGAGCACGCTGCTCACTTCGCCTTCTTCTTCTTGGCCAGCGGGACCTCGTTCAGCACCGAGCCGACGATCGCGACGCCCGCGTCCATCAGCCCCTGGACCATGTCGGTGAACGCGGCGACCCGGGTCGCGCCGCTGCGGGCGACGGCGAGCGCCGCGCCGGTCTTGACCGCGATCATGGCGGCGTCTTCGCCGATCGACATCGCCGGCGTGTCGACGATGACCACGTCGTACATGCCCTTCACGCCGATCATGAATTCCTCGAGATTGAGCCGATTCAGCAGCTCCAGCGGATTCGGCGGCGTCGGCCCCGACGGCAGGACCGAGAGTCCGGGCAGGTCGGGAATGCGCACGACTGCCTCTTCGCGCAGCCGGCCGGCCAGGAGCGTGGAGAGGCCGATCCGGTTCTCGAGCGAGAACAGGAAATGCTGGCGCGGCGTACGCATGTCGGCGTCGACCAGCAAGGTCCGTTCGCCAAGCTGCGAGAACACGACCGCGAGATTCGCCGCCAGGTAGGTGCGGCCTTCACCGCGCTCGGCGCCGACGATCGTGAGGATCTGGCGCTCCTCGGCGCGATCGAACCAGCGCAGCATCAGCTGGCTGCGAATGGCGCGCAACTGCTCGACACGCGCGCTGAACGGCTGGTACGCCGCGACCAGCTCGTCGCTCATCGAGCGCGAGTCGCCCGGCAGCTTGCGCAGGTAGGCGTAGGCGAACTGGCGCGACAGCGCGAACTGGATGTCGGCCTCGCTCATCAGGCCGAGTCGAACCGCCGCCTCGCCGAATCGCAGGTTGTGCTGCTTCTGGTAGTGCAGCACGCGCTCGGCATCCTCGGCCGTGAGCTGACCGCTGTCGACCAGAATCGCGCCGAGCGTTCGGGTCGTGCGCGGCCCGTTGCCGAGCGTCGAGACAGCCGTCTTCACGAGTGGGCCCTGGGCGCAGCCAACGCAGCTCGCGAAGGCGGAGCCGAACCCACCATCAGCAGCCGGCGGAAGACCGGTCGGCTCGACCCGGACGGACGCAACACACCGATCACCGGAACGCCGGCGATGACGATCAGGTCTTCCGGTCGGCGGACCCGTCGATCCATCGCCTCCAGTGCGAGTGCGGCGGCGAGGCCGACGGCGAGGCCGCCAAGAATCGATGCCACGATCCCGAGGAGGATGCGCGGACGGGACGGCTCGAGCGGCTCCACCGCGGGGCTGAGCAGACGCGTATTGGCCTGGTTGTTCTGCCCCTCGAGATTGAGCTGGCCGAGCCGTTGCGTCACGGCGTCGTAAGCGCGTTGAGCGGCCTCGACGTCGCGGGCGTACACGGCGATCTGATCCTTGTCGGCGCGCAGGGCGAGCAGCTGCCGCTTCTGCTGGTCGACCATCGATTGAAGCTCGCCCACCTTTTGCGAGCTGCCACGGTTGCTCACCGACGTGCCGCCGGCGACGCGCCGCACTTCGTCGGCCAACTGCTGCTTCAGCTCGCGGATCTGCGCCTCCAACTGCACGCGGGCGGGGTGGTTCTTGCCGACGATGCTGCTGATTTCGGTCAGCTTGGTCTCGGCGCCTGCCAGCTGTGACTTGAGGCCCTGGACGGCCGGGCTTTGCAGGACGTCGGGCGACATCTCGCCCCCGGTATTGCGCTGCCGCGCCGCCGTCTCGACCCGCTCCGCCTGGGCCATCGCCAACTGGGAGATGAGGGCGGTATAGCGGGTGTTCTCCTGGTCGAGACGCTCGTCGGTGACGACGATGCCCTTGGATTGCTGGAATTTCGAGAGCGTGCGCTGCGCCTTCTCGAGGTCCGCGCGCAAGGTCCTCGATTGCTCGTCCAGGAACGACGCCGACTGCCGGGCGGGCGCGACCCGAAGGTCCACCGAGACGTCCATATAGGCCTGGGCGAAAGCGTTCGCCGCCGCCTGCGCGAAGACGGGGTCGGCGGCCGTGAACGACAGGTTGATGACGCTGCTGCCGCGAGAAGGCTCGACCGCCAGGCCACGCTCCAGAACGTCGGCGAAATACCGCTCCAACGGGATCTTTGCCTTCGTCGCCTCCCGCCACTGCGCCACCGCCGTGGGCGAGCGCTCGACGCCGAGGATCTTGACCGCTCTGGACGCCACCCGCTCGCTCCTCAGCACCTCGATCTGCGTCGCCATGTAGCTGGGCGCCGCAAGGGCCGGGGCGAGCGCGCCGAGCGCCGGGTCGATACGCATCTCGACGATCAACGAGGTCTCGGCGGTGTACCGCCGGGGCAGCAGCATCGTGACGGCGACGCCCGCCGCGGCGACGACCACGAACAGGGCGAGAACGAGCCACTTGCGCGCCCAGACGATGCGAAGGTACTGGCTCAGAAACACGAGTCGGCTTTCAAAAGATGGATTCGCGAACGTAGACGACGTCGTCGCGCTCGACGCGGTCGTTGAGCGTCAACTCGAGGATCCTGGTCGCGCCGGAAGCGTCTTTACGGTGGACGCGAATTCCACGCTCGGTGCCACGCGCCGTGAGGCCGCCGCCCTGTGCGAGCGCCTGCATCAGCGTCATGCCGCGTTCCAGCCGCAATTGGCCCGGGCGCTGCACCTCGCCGTAGATGTAGATGGTCGGCGCCCGGTCGACGTAAATGAT
>JAYSMB010000579.1:0-2449 GCA_043725065.1 Burkholderiales bacterium | reverse complement strand
ATGGTCTACACCGTGCGCGCCACGCGCGACGACGAGTCGTGGCTGAAGAAGGTCGGCTCGCGCTGGTTCTACCGCGTCGTCAACGCCGGCTCGCGCACGCCGATCCCACCCGACGCGGGCGACTTTCGCCTGCTCGACCGCAAGGTCGTTGACGCGCTGAAGAGCTTGCCCGAACGCAACCGCTTCATGAAGGGTCTCTACGCCTGGGTCGGCTTCCCGTCGGCGGTGGTGACTTACGAACCGAACGAGCGCTTCGCCGGCGACAGCTCGTTCTCGACGAAGAGCCTGTTCCGCCTGGCGCTGACCGGCGTGACGGCCTTCACCAATTTTCCGCTGCGCCTGTGGAGCGCGGTCGGCGCGGTGATCGCCGTGTGCTCGCTCGCCGGTGGCGTGTGGATCGTCATCGAGCACTACACCGGCGGCGGCGACAACGTCGCCGGCTGGGCCACGCTCGCGGTGAGCGCGATGTTCTTCAGCGGCGTGCAACTGCTCTCGATCGGCATCCTCGGCGAATACGTCGGCCGGATCTTCGACGAGGTGAAGCAACGGCCGGTCTACCTGGTTCGCCACGACAGCGGCGAAGGGCAGGATTGGTCCTAGTAACCGCTCTGAAGACGCTTGCGTTCTGCGTCGACGACATCGGCCTCGTCGACGGCGCCGCCGAGACGGTGGCCGCGCTCGCGAGCGCCGGGCGAATTTGTGCGGCATCGTGCGTGACGACGGCGGGCGCGTGGCGCTCCGAAGGCGCGGCCGTCGCCGCCACGACGCCCGCCGCCACCTTCGAGCTCGGTCTGCACTTCAACCTTACCGAAGGCGCGCCCCTGAGCCCCGACCTGGCCCGTGTCTGGCCGGCGCTGCCGGGCCTCGAACGCCTGATCGTGCTGGCCCATCTCGGACATCTGCCGCTGGCCGCGCTGGCGATCGAATTCAGCGCCCAGCGCGACGCCTTCGCCGATACCACGGGCCGCCCGCCCGCGTTCGTCGACGGCCACCAGCATGTGCACCATTTGCCCGGCATCCGCGAACTCGTGCTGAACGCGCTCCCAGCCTCGGCAAACGGCGAGCCGCCCGCCGTTCGCAACACGGGCCACGTCGTCGGCCCGGGCCATGGCTGGAAGCGGATGCTGATCGAACGCACGGGCGGCAAGGCCCTGCAGCGACTGCTGCAAAAACGGCAACTGCGGCACAACAGCGCGCTGCTCGGCGTGTACGACTTTCGCGGCGACGACTATCGCAGCCTGGTGCGCGGCTGGCTCGCCGCCGCGCCGGCCTCGGGCGGCCTCGTGTTCTGCCATCCGAACCATGCTGCGGCAAGCGCGGACGATCGGATCGGCGAAGCGCGATGCCGCGAAGCGGTCTACCTCTCGAGCACCGCCTTCGCCGACGACCTCGCCGAAGCCGGCGTCAGCGTCGGCCCGGCGTGGCGGCGAAGCTCCAGCGCCGGTTGACTTCGTAGGTGACGAAGAGCGAGACGAGCGTCGCGATCGCCTGCGCGAGCAGATAGTGCAGGCCGGCGCCGACACCGGCGCTGACGACCGCGAAGCTGATCAGGGCGCCGAGAACCGCGACGATCTGGAAGCGCAACCACGCCGTCAGATTGACGGGTGCGCCCGCGAACGTGAACAAGGCATTGCCGACGAAGGCGACCTGTGCGCCGACCCAGGCGCCGAACGCGGCGGCCCACGGCGCGGGCAGCAAAGACGCTTCGACGCAGCCGACCAGGATCGCGTAGTGCACGGCAGTGGCGACCGCACCCACGACGGCATAGCGAAGAAAACGCGTCACGGGTTCGCCTGCTCCATCGCTCGCTTGCTCTGCGCTGCACGCCACTCCGGCGTCGTGGCATTGTCGGCGCGCGACCGGACTTCGGCCCTGCGAACCATCAAGAAATGGCATGGCCGCTACGATGCGAGCCCTCATGAGCGACTCGCAGCACACGCGCAGGCAGCGCATCGTCGTCGGTCTCTCCGGCGGCGTCGATTCGGCGGTGACGGCCTGGTTGCTCAAGCGCGCCGGGCACGAGGTGGTCGGCATCTTCATGAAGAACTGGGAAGACGACGACGATGACGAGTACTGCTCGTCGCGCCAGGATTTTCTCGACGCGGCGAGCGTGGCCGACGTGATCGGCATCGAGATCGAGCATGTCAATTTCGCGGCCGAGTACCGCGACCGGGTGTTCGCGGAGTTCCTGCGCGAATACCAGGCCGGACGCACGCCCAACCCCGACGTGCTGTGCAACGCCGAGATCAAGTTCAAGGCTTTCCTCGACCACGCGGTTCGCCTCGGCGCCGAGAAGATCGCGACCGGGCACTACGCCCGTGTTCGCGCTTCAGTCGACGACGGTTTTGAGTTGCTGAGAGGCAGCGACACGCGCAAGGATCAGAGCTATTTCCTGCATCGCCTGAACCAGGCGCAATTGTCGCGAACGCTGTTTCCGATCGGCGAGCTC
>JAYSMB010000578.1:0-2712 GCA_043725065.1 Burkholderiales bacterium | reverse complement strand
GAGCGCGCCCTCGGTGGCGTTGCCGTAGACGTTAGCGCTGCTCGCAAGCAGAACCGCCTCCGGCACGGAGGCAAGGGCGACGAGCGCTTCGAGCAGGTGGCGGGTGCCGAGCAGGTTGACGCCGTACATCAGCTTGGCGTCGCGGTTGGCGACGAAGGCGATGCCGGCGAGATGGACGACGGCGCGTGGCGCCACCGTGCGAACAATGTCCGCCACCGCAGCGGCATCGGTCAGGTCGGCGACGTGCAGGTGCGCGGCGCCGGCGACGCCGAGCGCTGGCAGGCGCTCGACGAGGCCGTGTACCTCGTGCCCGGCGGCGGTGAGAAGCGGCGCGAGGTACCTGCCGGTGAAGCCGTCGACACCGGTGACCAGCACCGTCTTCATCGGCGCCTTACAACGAACGGCCGGCCGTGTTGCGACGCATGTCGGCCTCGACCATCATGGCGCAGAGTTCCTCCAGCGTCGTCTTCGGCGCCCAGCCGAGCTCGCGCTTCGCCTTGCCGGCATCGCCAATGAGCAGCTCGACCTCGGCCGGGCGATAGAACTTGGGATTGACTCGCACCAGCGTCTTGCCGCTCTTGCGGTCGATGCCGACTTCGGCTTCCCCGCTGCCCGAGAACTCGATGTCGTAGCCGGCCGCCTTGGCCGCCATCGAGACGAAGTCGCGCACCGTCTCGGTTCGCTGGGTGGCGAGCACGAAAGTGTCGGGCGTGTCGGCCTGCAGAATGCGCCACATGCCCTCGACGTATTCTTTCGCGTAGCCCCAGTCGCGTCTGGCGTCGAGGTTGCCGAGCTCGAGGACGTCGAGCTTGCCGAGCTTCAGCTTGGCCATCGCGTCGGTGATCTTGCGCGTCACGAACTCGCGACCGCGCAGGGGCGACTCGTGGTTGAAAAGGATGCCGCTGCTTCCGAAGATGCCGTAGCTCTCGCGATAGTTCACCGTCATCCAGTGCGCGAAGAGCTTGGCCACGCCGTAGGGGCTGCGCGGATAAAAGGGCGTGCTCTCTACCTGCGGCACCGCCTGCACCTTGCCGAACATCTCCGACGTGCTGGCCTGGTAGAAGCGGATTTTCGGGTCGACGATGCGGATTGCCTCGAGCAGGTTCACCGCGCCGATGCCGGTGATCTCGGCAGTGGTGATGGGCTGCTCGAACGAGACGCCGACGAAGCTCTGCGCCGCCAGGTTGTAGACCTCGGTCGCGCCGCTCGATTGCAGCAGGCGGATGCAGGTGCTGAGGTCGGTGAGGTCGAACTCGACGAGGTGCAGGTTGGCGTGCTCGTCGATGCCCAGCTCTTCCATGCGCCAGAAGTTGACCGAGCTGGTGCGGCGAAAGGTGCCGTAGACCTGATAGCCCTTGGCCAGCAGAAGCTCGGAGAGGTAGGCCCCATCCTGCCCCGTGACGCCGGTGACGAGTGCCGATTTCATGATGCTTTCGAAGGTTGCGGGCGTGCCGCGAATCGCGCGCGGGAACACGTCGATGGGTGCCGCGAAAGTATACGGGGAGGGTCATCTCGGGCCCGTCGGGAAGGCCATCGGCGCTGGGTAACATACCGACGGCGAACTGCATTCGACGACGTCGCCCGCCGTCCGAACCGATCAGCACGAGCCGACCAGAAGAGCCGATGGCACCCGAGGAGATCTCGTTGTTCGTCTCGTACGCCCAGAACTTCGAAGACGTCATGCTCTGGCGGGCCTTGCGCGCGGTCGAGCAGGGCGTCTACATCGATGTGGGCGCGCAGGATCCGGTCGTCGATTCGGTGAGCCTGGCATTCTTCGAGCGCGGCTGGCGAGGAATCCACGTCGAGCCCGAGCCGCGCTACGCTGCAATGCTCCGGCGGGACCGGCCCGGCGACCTGGTGATCGAGGCGGCGATCGGATCGGCCGGGGCTCTAATCAAGTTCTATGCGATTCCCGACACGGGAATTTCGACGCTCGACCCCCAGATCGCCGAGGCTCACCGAGCGCGCGGCTGGCCCGTCCACGAAACGATGACTCCCTGCGTTCCGCTCGCTGCGATATTTTCGGCGTGCGAGGCTCGCGAAATCCACTGGCTCAAGATCGACATCGAAGGCTCGGAAGCAAGCGCGATCGCCACCTGGGGCGAGGACCCGCGCTTGCCCTGGGTCGTGGTCGTCGAGAGCACTTTGCCTCTGTCGCAGATCGAGTCGCATGCGGCTTGGGAGCCGATGCTTTTGCGGCGCGGCTACGAGGCGCCTGCAACGCGAGCGCGAGATTCGCGAGGAGCGCGACGCGCTGCTGCTCGGCATGCGCGCCCGCGAAAGCGCGATCCACCAGCAACTCGACGAGGCCGCGTCGGAGATGCGCTCGCTGCGTGCCGAGCACGAGGCGCAGATGCGTTCGCTGCGCGCGGAGCACGACGCTCAGATGCGCGAGCTGGCGCTGCTGCGGCGGCGGCTCGCGCGGTCCGAGCGACTAAGCTCGGACTCGAGGGCCGAGCTGAACAAGGCCCGCACCAGCTGGCCCTGGCGACTCCTGCACCGGAGCGGCGCGGCGCCCGCCGGGGCCGCCCACCCTCGCGACGCGGCGCCCGAAGCGCCGGCGCCCGCCCTTGTTGCCACCCCTGTTCCCGCCACCGAGGTTTCTTCGATGTTGATCCACTCCACAGACCCGTACGTCCGCGCTGCCAGCGTGCAGGAGCTGCTGTTGCTCCACGACGTGGTCTTCATCAACAGCGCCTACTGGGCCGTGCT
>JAYSMB010000577.1:0-1776 GCA_043725065.1 Burkholderiales bacterium | reverse complement strand
AAGATCACCAGCGCCATCACCGCGGCATCGAAGGACGCGTCCGCATAGGGCAGGCCCTGTGCGTCGCCGACCCGGAACTCGGCCGGCGCGTCGGCGGCCAAGCGGGTGCGGGCGAAGGCGAGCTGTTCGGCCGAGGGATCGATGCCCTGCACCGCGGTCGGTAAACAGCGCTCCAAGAGCATCTCGGTGAACGCGCCGTTTCCGCAGCCCACGTCGACCCATCGCAACCCCGGCACGGGGCGAGCCAGTGCAGGAAAGTGTCACCGACGAGCCGGCTCCACCTGCCCATGAACTCTTCGTAGGCAGCGCCGTCGTCGAAGTGGATCTGCGGCTGTTCCACGGCGACAGGCGTTACGGCTTGAGGCGCCGGTGTAGTTGGCCGCGAGTTGGTCTTCCCTCCAAGTGCCGAGGTCTTTGCCCCGCCCTCGAGGGTGTATGGGACCGGAAACGCGCAACGCGGAGCAAGGACCTGGTCGCCGACGCTCCGCTCGACGGCAGGACGATGCGCATGCAGGGGGCAGGTCACGATGCCACATCAAATGGCTTCGCGAGACCCGTCGTCGGCACGTTGCATCATCTCCAGCATCGCGCGACGTCCTCGAATGCGCCGTACACAGGCTGGGACGGGCGCGTCGCCCGGCAAAGCTCCGATGACCTGGTCTCGCCTGACCGCTGCCGTGGCGGCGGCATGGACCACGCCAGATCGAGCGCCAATGCGTCACGAAAAAGCTGCCGCTGCGAGTGGTACCCGAAGTACAACGCGCTGACGCTGCTCGTCAGGTTGTCTTCGGCATGCAGCGCTGCGCCGTCGCGACTGCGGATCGCACCGTCCACGAGGTTGCCTTCGACGTCGGCTCCGCTCTCGACGAAGCGAACCACAATGCCGCCGGTGTCGATCAACGTGTTGTCCAGGATTCGGCTGTCGGCGCCGCGGTTGACGTATATGCCGTCGTCGGAACAGAAGGCGATGAGGTTCGATTCGATAGCGCTGCCTCCCTGCTCGATGGAGCAGATGCCGTCACGACAGAACTTGCTTCCTTCGCCCGAGCCGCCACCTCCCAAAGACAGCCCGATTCGCCAACCCGGAGTGTCGCGCAGCAGGTGCTCGCACAGCACGACATTGCGCTCGAAACGGTTGTCGGTGCCGCCGCCCTTGGCGAATGCGCCGTAGCTGATTCGGTTACCTTTCGCCTTGACGAAGTCGCTGATCAGGTTGCCCCGGACCGTCCAGCGGCTGGCCGCGACGAGGTCGAAGGGCGTGACGGGGTTGTCGGTTTGCCGGGCCGCCGTGTTGGTCATCGTGTTGCCCTCGATCCATCCATCGTCTGGAAAGTGCCGGTCCTGTCCATTCACCTTGATGTGGGCGTTGAAGTCGATCAGGGTGTTGTTGCGAGCGAAGAAATTCGTCGCTCCGCCGACCACATGAAAGGCGTGATCGCACTGCGAATGGTCGCGGCACACGCCGCGAATCGTGAGATTCTCGAAGCGCCAGAACGGCGCCACGATCACGAATCCTTCGAGATTGTCCATTTCGACGAAGACCGTGCGCGGGCGAATCGCGCGGACGACGATGTTGGCGCCGGCGGTACCGGGTCGCGTGACGAAGATACTCGAGCCGGAAAAGCGGTAGGTCCCGGGCTCGAGCGTGATGACATCGCCCGCCTGTGCGTGCTCGATGGCGCGGCGCACTTCCGCGACCGACGCCACGACGACCGGATTCATCGCCGCGATGGCCGGCAACGGCGGCGCTTCGATCTGGGCACCGATTCGGATCGC
>JAYSMB010000576.1:0-7587 GCA_043725065.1 Burkholderiales bacterium | reverse complement strand
CACCATCTCGACCTTGTCGAACTGGTGCTGGCGGATCATGCCGCGCGCGTCGCGCCCGGCGCTGCCGGCTTCGGAGCGAAAGCAGGGCGAGTGCGCGGTCAGCTTGATCGGCAAGGCATCGGCCGCGAGCACCTGTTCGCGGACGGAGTTGGTGAGCGGGATTTCGGAAGTCGAGATCAGGTACTGCTCGGGCGCAACCTCGTCGCCGCCACGAGAGACCCAGAACATGTCGTCCTTGAACTTCGGCAACTGGCCCGTGCCTTCGAGCACTTCACGGTTGACGATGTAAGGCGTCCAGCATTCGGTGTAGCCGTGCTCGGTGGTCTGCACGTCGAGCATGAACTGAGCAAGGGCCCGGTGCAATCGCGCGATCGGACCACGCAGAAACGAAAAGCGCGAACCCGAGAGCTTGGCCCCGGTGTCGAGGTCCATGCCGAGCGGCGCGCCGAGATCGACATGATCCTTCGGCGTGAAGTCGAATGTGCGCGGCGTTCCCCAGCGGCGGATCTCGAGGTTGGCGGATTCGTCGCCGACCGGAACGCTCGCATCGGGAAGGTTGGGCAAGCCCATGAGCAACGCCGACAGCTCGTCCTGGATCGCCTCGAGCCGCCCAGCCGATCGATCGAGGTCGCCGCCGATGCCGCCCACTTCGGTCATCTCGGCGCTCGCGTCGGCGCCCTGCCCCCTCTTCTTCCCGATCTCGCGCGAGAGGCTGTTGCGGCGAGCCTGAAGCTCCTCGGTGCGCGTCTGCAAGGTCTTGCGCTCGGACTCGAGCGCACTGAAGCGTGCGATGTCGAGAAACGGTTGCGGCGACTTGCGCGTTTCGAGACGCGCAACGACGGTGGCCAGATCCTTGCGCAGGAGCGTGATGTCGAGCATGGGTCGCGAGAGTTCGGAAAGGGGCGAATTGTAGGGAGCGGCGCTCGTACCGCCCGGCAGGGAACGGCACGGCACGGCAGTCGACCCGGGAAAGTTCACCACGACAGGACTACAATTGATAACTATTCCTATTTACAATTCGTGACTTTGCGACCCGTGATGACTTCGACACTTCGCCCACTCAGCTCGCTTGCCGCCGGCGCGCGAGGCATGGTCGCGCGCGTCGTTGCCGCGTCGCCGGAGATCGACGCGGTGGCCTTGCGCCGCCTCGGCGAGCTCGGCTTCCTGCCGGGCGAGCCGGTGCAGTTGCTGCGCCGCGGCCCGGGCGGGCGCGAGCCGCTGGCGGTGATGATCGGCGAAACGATGTTCGCCTTGCGCTTGCTCGAAGCGCAATGCATCGAGGTCACGCCGAACCCGGCGTAAGCGACGAACATGCCGCACGCGCTCAACGCCGCGAACCAGGCGCCGCCCTGGAGCGTTGCGCTCGTCGGCAACCCGAATTGCGGCAAGACCGCCCTCTTCAACCTGCTGACCGGCGCGCGGCAAAAAGTCGCCAACTACGCCGGCGTCACAGTCGAACGCAAGGTCGGCCTTACGCGACTGGCCAACGGTCGCACGGTCTCGATCATCGACCTGCCCGGCGCCTACAGCCTGACGCCGGCAACGCCAGACGAGCAGATCACGCTCGAGGTGATCGAAGGCCGGCGCCACGGCGAGGCGGCGCCCGACGCGATCATCGCGGTCGTCGACGCGACCAACCTGCGCATGAACCTGCGCCTGGTGCTCGAACTGGCGCAGCTCGGCCGGCCGCTCATGGTCGCGCTCAACATGGCCGACGTGGCGCGCGCCGAGGGCTTGCGGATCGACGTCGCGAAACTTTCCGCCGAACTCGGCTGCCCGGTCGTCGAGACGGTGGCGATGAAGTCGGACGGACACGCCGGCCTGCTCGCGTTGCTGGGCGAGCACCTGGGCAAGGCGATGCCAAGTGGTAGCGCGCCCGACCCGGCCAAGAAAGCGCGCTCCTCGGCCGACCTGCAGCACGAGGTGCGCCGCATCCTCGCGATTGCCGCGCCAGGCGCGGCCGCGGTGCAGCGCTTTCATCACCGCATCGATGCCGTCGTCATGCATCCGGTCTGGGGCCTCGCGCTGCTCGGCGTCGTGCTGTTCCTGATGTTCCAGGCCGTGTTCTCCTGGGCCAACCTGCCGATGGACGCGATCAAGGCGGCCATGGCCGGCATCGGCGCCTGGACGACGACGCACATGGCCGAAGGACCGTTGCGCAGCCTGCTCGTCGACGGTGTGATCGCCGGTGCCGGCAGCGTGATCGTTTTCCTGCCGCAGATCCTGGTGCTGTTCCTGTTCATCCTCATCCTCGAAGACTCGGGCTACCTGCCGCGCGCCGCCTTCCTGCTCGACAACGTGATGGGCAAGGTCGGTCTCTCGGGACGCGCCTTCATCCCGTTGCTCTCGAGTTTTGCTTGCGCCATCCCCGGGATCATGGCCACGCGCACGATCGCCAACTGGAAGGATCGGCTCGCCACCATCATGGTCGCGCCGCTGATGACCTGCTCGGCGCGCCTGCCGGTCTACGCCTTGCTGATCGGCGCGTTCGTGCCGGCAAGAAGCATCGGCCCGTTCAACCTGCGCGGCCTGACCCTGTTCGTCCTCTATGTCGCCGGCGTGGTCTCGGCAATGGGTGTCGCCTGGGTATTCAAGCGGGTCTGGATCAAGCGCCGCTACCAGCCGCTGATGCTCGAGCTGCCGCCCTATCGCATGCCGAACCTGCGCAACCTCACGCTCGGGCTGTGGGAGCGTGCGGCGATTTTCCTGAAGCGCGTCGGAGGCATCATCTTCGCGTTGATGGTCGTGCTCTGGTTTCTCTCGAGCTTTCCGGCCCCGCCCGCCGGCGCGACCGGGCCGGCGATCCAGTACAGCCTGGCCGGCATGCTCGGCCACGGGCTGCAGCACATCTTTGCGCCGATCGGCTTCAACTGGCAGATCTCGATCGCCCTGGTTCCGGGCCTGGCGGCGCGCGAGGTCGCGGTCGGCGCGCTCGGCACGGTCTATTCGATGTCGGCGGCGGGCGACTCGGTTGCCGACGCCCTGTCGCCGGTCATTGCGCAAGGCTGGTCGCTCGCCACCGCTTTCTCGCTGCTCGCCTGGTACGTGTTCGCGCCTCAATGCATCTCGACGCTGGTGGTCGTCAAGCGCGAGACCAACTCCTGGCGCTACCCGATCGTGATGGCGGTGTACCTGTTCGCGCTGGCGTACGTGGCCGCGTTCATCACGTATCGCGTCACGCTCAGGCTGGGAGGCTAGGAATGCCCGGGCAATCTTTCTTCGTCGCCGTGATCGTTGTGGGCTGCTTCATCTACGCAGCCTGGACGCTCATGCCCGCCGCATCGCGTCGCGCCATCGCGGTTGCGCTCCTGGAGCTGCCCTTGCCGGCCGGCGTCGCGGCGTTCATGCGCAGGCATTCGGTGGCGTCGAGCGGGTGCGGCTGCGATGGATGCGACAAATCTGTCGCCAAGCTCGCTGCGCCCAAGGTGCGGACGATCACCCTGCATCCGCGCACGCGAAAGTAGGAGCGCGCATGCGCAAGGTGCGGCTCGCGGCGACAGGCCCGCAGGAGGGCGAGCGCGCGCGATGCAGAATCCGACGATTCGTTCGCTCGTGGGAATTTCCGTGCTGATCCCGTCGCTTCGCCACACATCGTTCCTCCTCGCCGTCACCGCCGCCCTCGTGTCCGCCTCGGCTGCCGGGCCCGCTTTCGCCGAGGAGGCGCCGGGCGCCACGCTGCCGAGCGTTCGCACCTTCTTTCGCAACGCAGACGTCGGCTCGATGCAGCTCTCGCCCTCCGGGAAGTGGCTCGCGCTGACCGCCGGCGGCACCACGACGCGGGTGGCGTTGGCCATCGTCGACGTCGATGGCAAGTTGCCACCGGTCGTCGCCGTGCTCTTTGCCGACGCCGACATCCGCTCATTCCGATGGGTCGACGACGAACGTCTGGTGTTCAACGTCATCGACCAGCAAAGCGGCGGCACCGACCAGCGTTTCGGCCCAGGACTCTTTTCGGTCCGTCGCGACGGCGGCGAGATCCGTCAGCTCATCAAGCCTCGACGGGACTTCGTTCGCGCCATCAGCCCGAGTCGCCGCGAGACGCTCGAGTGGAACCACGAGCTGCTCGCGGTGCCTCGCGACGGCAGCGGCGACGTGATCGTCGGCGCGTTCAACTTTACGGCTCGCGGCGAACTGGACAGTGTCAACGCCCTGCGCCTCAATGTGACGACCGGTCACTCCCGTTCGCTATCGCTGGCGCGACCCGAGCACGCGACGTGGTGGCTTTTCGATCCGAAGGGCGAGCCCCGCGTCACGCTCTCGCAATTCCAGGGCGTGACCAGCGTCTACTGGCGCGGACCGGGTCAGCAAGAGTGGACCAAGATCGCCTCGGGCCCGAGCCTGCAACAGAAGTTCTCTCCGCGCTTCGTCGATGAAGCCGGCCGGCTCTACGTCACGACCGACGTAGGCCGGGAAGGCACGGCGGCATTGAAGCTGTTCGACTTCGCGACGGGAGCGCCCGAGCCCCAACCCATCGTCACCACGCCAGGGTTCGATTTCAGGGGCAGCCTTGTCTCCGACGCGATCGGCGCCAACGTCTACGGCGTGCGCGTCGTGACCGACGCCGAGACGACCGTCTGGTTCGACCCGCACATGAAGGAGATCCAGAAGATCGTCGACGCAAAGCTGCCGGGCCACGTCAACGTGCTGAGCTGCAGCCAGTGCAAGGATCCGCAGCTCGTGCTCGTCCACTCGTGGTCGGATCAGGACCCCGGCAGCTTCTGGCTGTACCGTCCCGTCACCGACGCCTGGACGGCGCTCGGCGCCGTTCGTGCCGACGTCGCACCGGCCCGCATGGCGACGCTCGATTTCTTTCGCGCGAAGGCGAGGGACGGTCTCGATCTGCCGATCTGGGTGACGACTCCGCGCAAGGATGCGCCCGGGTTACGCGACGGCAAGCGCCCTGCCGTCGTGCTGGTGCACGGCGGCCCGTGGGTGCGCGGCGGCTTCTGGCGCTGGGATGCCGACGCGCAGTTCCTCGCCTCGCGCGGCTACGTCGTGATCGAGCCCGAGTACCGCGGCAGCACCGGCTTCGGCATGGCGCACTTCAGGGCGGGATGGAAACGCTGGGAAGGGGAAATGCAGGACGACGTTGCCGACGCTCTAGGCTGGGTCGCCGCCAAGGGGCTCGTCGATCCGAAGCGCGTCTGCATCGCCGGCGCGAGTTATGGTGGCTATGCGACGCTGATGGGGCTCGCTCGCTATCCGGATCTCTATCGCTGCGGCGTCGCCTGGGTCGCGGTCACGGACCCGCGTCTGTTGTTCGAGGACACGTGGCAAAGCGACATGTCCGACGAGGCGCGCAATTACAGCCTGCCCACGCTTCTGGGCGATCCGCAAAACGACGCCGCCATGCTGCGAGCAGCCGCCCCGGTCGAGCGTGCGTCCGAGATTCGCGCCCCGTTGTTGCTTGCCTTCGGTCGCGACGACCGGCGGGTTCCGCTGAAGCACGGAACATTGATGCGTGAGGCGCTCCGTGCCCAGGGCCGTGACCCGGAGTGGGTCGTCTACGACGGCGAGGGGCACGGCTGGCTGAAGGTCGAAAACCGCGTCGATTTCTGGAGTCGCGTCGAGCGCTTCCTCGACAAGAACCTGAACGTCGCGCCGCCGTCGCGCTGAGCCCCGGCGCCGCTGCCCTCAGGGTCGGTCGATCGTCGCCATCGACTTGTCGCCCAGTCCCATCGGCAGCGGAAAGTGGACCGTCTCCTCGGCGCCTGGCAAGGTGCGTACCGAGACCGCGCCGAGCGCGCGCAAACGCTCGACGACCTGTTGCACGAGCACTTCCGGCGCCGACGCGCCCGCGGTGACGCCGACCCGTTGCTTGCCTTCGAACCACTCGGCCTTCAGGTCGTCCGCGGCATCGACCATGTAAGCGTCGGCGCCCAGCCGCTCGCCGAGCTCGCGCAGGCGGTTGCTGTTGGAACTGCTGGGACTGCCGACGACGATCAGCACGTCGACTCCCGGGGCGAGCACCTTGACGGCGTCCTGCCGGTTCTGCGTCGCGTAGCAAATGTCCTGCTGCTTGGGCTGGCGCACGTCCGGAAAGCGCCGCTTGACTGCGGCGAGGATGGCGGCGGCGTCGTCGACCGACAGCGTCGTCTGGGTTACGACGGCGAGCTTTTGCCCGGCGGCGATGTCGACGCCGGCTACGTCGTCGACGTCTTCGACGAGGTAAATGCCGTGATCGAGCTGCCCCATCGTGCCTTCGACCTCGGGGTGGCCCTTGTGGCCGATCATGATGAATTCGTAGCCTTCGCGGGCCAGCTTGGCGACCTCGACGTGCACCTTGGTGACGAGCGGGCAGGTCGCGTCGAAGACGCTGAAGCCGCGTTCCGCCGCCTCGTGTCGCACCGCCTGCGACACGCCGTGCGCGCTGAAGACGAGGGTGGCGCCGGGCGGCACCTCGGCCAGGTCCTCGATGAAGATGGCGCCCTTCTTCTTCAGGTCGTCGACGACATATGTGTTGTGAACGATCTCGTGGCGAACATAGATCGGCGCGCCGAACCGGATCAAGGCGCGCTCGACGATCTCGATCGCGCGGTCGACGCCGGCGCAAAAGCCGCGCGGTTCGGCGAGAACGACTTCTTGCAGCTTCATCGCGAACCCGGGCCAGCGCAACGCCCGCCGGGCCGTACCAAGGGCGTTGCCGCCCCCTTGGGGAGCGGCGACCGAAGTGAGCGTGGGGGCGTCATGACTACAGAATTCCAATCAACTCGACTTCGAAGGTCACCGAACGCCCTGCAAGCGGATGGTTGAAATCGAAGACCAAGGCGTCGCCCGCCACCTCGCGCACGACCCCGGCGAAGCTGGCATGGCCATCGGGGGTCGGAAAGCTCACGACATCGCCGACCTGGTAGTCGGCATCGGCGTCGCCGTGCTCGGCGAGCAGCGAGCGATGGACGCGCTGCAGCAACTCCGGATTGCGCTCGCCGAAAGCCTCGCCCGACGCAAGCTCGAACGATGCACGGCTGCCTTCGGCCAACCCCAGCAGTCGCGCCTCCATCGCCGCCGCCAGCTCGCCGGTGCCGAGCGAGAGCGTGGCGGGCTGGGCGCCGAAGGTGTCGATGAACGCACCGCCGTCTGGGCCGCTCAATCGATAGTGCAAGGTCAGGAAGGACCCCGGCTCAACGCAGTTCAAGCACTCTGCTTTCGGCAGATAGACTGGGGGCGATTTTACCAGCCGGCGCCGTTGCCATCGTGCCAGCCCGACCCCTCATGCTGAAGGACATTCCCGCCCCGGCCCGCCCGCGCGAAAAGCTGCTCGCCCTGGGACCGGCCGCGCTGGCCGATGCCGAGCTGATCGCGCTGCTGCTGCGCACCGGCTTTCGCGGCACGTCGGTGCTGCAACTCGCGCAGAACCTGCTCGATGCCTTCGGTGGCCTTGCCGGGCTGCTGCGCGCCGGCCCCGAGGAATTGAAGCGCGTCAAGGGCCTGGGCGGCCCGGCCAAGCGCGCCGAACTGGTGGCGGTACTGGAGTTGTCGCGGCGCGCACTGGCCCAGCAACTCAAGGCGCGCACCGTCTTTGCCACCCCGGATGCCGTTAAACACTACCTGCAGCTGCATCTGGCAGCCAAACCGCACGAGGTGTTT
>JAYSMB010000575.1:0-3382 GCA_043725065.1 Burkholderiales bacterium | reverse complement strand
CGTCGCGCATCGCGTCGCGTGCGTTGACCGCCAGGTTGAGCACGGCCAGCTCGAGCTGATTCGGGTCGACCAGAACCGGCCTCAGATCCGGCGTGAAGTCGACATCGACGCGGATCGACTGGCCGAGGGTGCGGCCCAGCAGTTCGCGCATGCCCTGCACGAGCTGCCTGACATCGACGGCGACCGGGGCCAAGTCTTGGCGGCGCGCGAACGCCAGCATGCGCTGGGTCAGCGATGCGCCGCGTCTCGCTCCGGTCATCGCGTTGTCGATAAGCTGCCGCAATTTCGGGTCGTCAGGGAGGCGCCTGCGTATCAGCTCGAGGCTGCTGATCACGACCATCAGCAGATTGTTGAAGTCGTGCGCGACGCCGCCCGTCAGCTGCCCGATCGCGTCGAGCTTCTGCGACTGGAACAGTGCCTCGCGCGCCTGCTCGAGCGACTGTTGCGCATGACGCTTTTCGGTCACGTCGCGCGTCACCTTGGCGAAGCCGATGATCGATCCGGCGTTGTCGTAGATCGGGTCGACCACCACGTTGGCCCAGAACTGGCTGCCGTCCTTGCGCACACGCCAGCCTTCGCTCTCGCAACGACCTTCGCGCACCGCGGTGGCGAGCACGGTGTCGGGATCGCCCCGCAGCCGGTCTTCCTCGCGGTAAAAGCGCGAGAAGTGGGTTCCCAGCACCTCTTCCGGCGCATAGCCCTTGATGCGCCGGGCGCCGGCATTCCAGCTCGTCACGATGCCATGACTGTCGAGCATGTAGATCGCGTAGTCGGTCACCGCCTGCACGAGCAGCCGGAACTGCTGCTCGCTGCGCGCGAGCGCCTCCTGAGCGAGCTTGCGTTCGCTGAGATCGCGCGTGACCTTGGCGAAGCCGATCAGTTCGCCACGGTCGGATCGAATCGGATCGATGATCACGTGCGCCCAGAAGCGACGGCCGTCCTTGCGCACGCGCCAGCCTTCGGCCTCGAAGCGCCCCTCGCGACGAGCGGTGGCAAGCGCGCGTTGCGGCACCCCGGCCCGTACGTCTTCCTCGGGGTAGAACAACGAGAAGTGGCGCCCGAGCACCTCGGGTTCGAGGTAGCCCTTCAGGCGCAGCGCCCCCGGGTTCCAGCTGGAAACGTGGCCGTCGGCATCGAGCATGTAGATGGCGCAGTCGGTGATGGCTTCGACGAGCATCCGGTAACGCGCTTCGGCCTTCGAGCGCCGCTCGACTTCGTCCTGCACGCGCTGTTCGAACTCGAAAGAGGACAGCGTCGCGCCCGCTGCATCGGCACCCGCGCCGGCGATCGACGGGCCAGGGGCAGGCGGATCAGAGTCGACCGATGGCATGGCGTGAAAGGCAAGAAGAGGAGATCGTCATGGTCCGGAACTTGTAGGCCGATGCTGCATCATGCATGTGCCCTCAAAGGCTGCTGCCACAGGTCGCCCGAACCGGGAGCCGGGCAAGAAGAGGCTATCGATCGCCCGACGCGGTGTCGGTGGACGCGGCCTGCTCTGTCGCCAGCGCGATGTGATCCCAGGCGTCACGCACCGCGGGTCGTGCGTGGTCCCACTCCAGTCGCGAAGAGCCGCGCGCGGCGGGCCAGTCGCGCGCGAGGTCGGCTTCCACCTCGTCGAACGAGAGACCGGCCTGCCGACCGTACGACTCGACGCCGTAGTCGTAGGCCGGGCCGTAATCCTCGAATCCGTATCCGCTTTCCACATACGGCCGCCCGCGAAAGTGTTCGCGCCAGAACGCACCCTCGACCGTGGGATCGATCAGTTCGGCCACGGCCTTGCCGCCAAGGCCGCCGACGATCGCGCCGACGGCTGCGCCGACAACGGTTCCGACCGGTCCCGCCACGGATCCCGTCGCGGCGCCCGCGGCAATGCCGCCCAGCGTCGCCCCCATCCCCGTGCCGACCGGGTGCGCACCGGGCTCCCGTGTGAGCGGATCCCGATGGGCCGGACCATCGGCGTCGGCCTCGGCCATCGTTCTGGTTGGGTCCATGACAGGCTCCGTGTGAAGTGGTCCTGCCGGCAGACTACGCAACGGGCCGGCCGGCCACAATTCGGCGAGGGCTTGAAAACAGATCACCGGACCGGCTTCGTCAAAGTAGGAATGGGCCTACTTTGCACGCGTCGGCGCCGGCTCCTCGGTCACATGCAGCGACGACCCGGCAGCACCATGCGCCGTGGCGGTCGGGACGATCGCCGGCGTCTGGGGCGGCGGGTCGAGCCCGCGCATCGAGCCGAAGGTCTTCGCATCGCCCGAACGGCGCCTCGCGCGGTCCTACACGATTTTCGGCACGCCTCCGATGCCACTCGTTGTCTTGCCGCGTGCAGAGTCGTGGACCGTGAGATGCCCCCGTCGGGCATCGCTCCACCGGAGAGTCCTGTGTCCGTGCCTACCACCGCCGAACCTGAGCCGTTGGGATCGATGCCCAGCACCAACACGTCCGTGTATGCGGCACGGTCTGCCGTCTTGACCGCGTTCGATCGCTTTGCGTCACGCGTCACCAGGTGGGCGGGCTCGCCGGCGGCCTTTGCGTTGGCCCTGTCGTCGGTCGCGGTCTGGGCGGCGACGGGTCACTACTTCCGCTACTCGGAGAACTGGCAACTCGTCATCAATACCGGCACGACCATCGTGACCTTCGTGATGGTGTTCCTGATTCAGCAAAGTCAGAACAAGGACAGCATCGCGCTCCATCTGAAGCTCAACGAGCTGCTCGCGGCGAGCAAGCAGGCCAGCAATCGAATGATCGGCATCGAGGATCTCGATGAGCAGGATCTGCGCGAGGTCGCCGACTTCTACGTTCGGCTCGCTTCCCGGGCCAGGGACGGGACCAAGGGCAAGGAGGCCCATTCCATCGACGAGGAGGGCATGCCGACGGATCGCGCCGGGGCGCAGGCGCGGCCGTGAACGCTGCGCCCTGCGCCTGACGCCCTGACCGCCCGCTCGTCCGCCGCGGGGAATGCGGCTGCCGGGGACAGGCACATCGCCGCTGTCTGACCTGCGCTGGGCATGCCCCGTACGTTCGGCACTTGCCTGCCCTTCGGAACGGCCGTCCGAGATACTGACGGCCGATCACTGTCGTATACATTGTCAGGCGGAGCCTGTCGGAGGAGCCGCTGGGTTGCCTGCCGCTGACTCGCGGGCCAGCATTCGGTGCCACTCTCGGGTGAAAAATGAAGCAGTCAACAATCTCAGTCGAACCGGGCAAACGCCGGACCGGCGGTGCTAACGGCGCCTCCGATGAAGCCAGTGGCCGCCGCCGCCGCGCCGCCGGCCCTGAAACCGCCGAGGATCGTTCGCGCCGGATGCTGGCGGCCATGCTCGCCTTCCGTGACGGCGAGTTTTCGCAGCGGCTGCCGGTGCACTGGGCCGGAATGGACGGCGAG
>JAYSMB010000574.1:0-4160 GCA_043725065.1 Burkholderiales bacterium | reverse complement strand
CGGCGGCATGGACTGGCCGTAGATCTCGCGGTTGTGCTGGATCTGCTCCAGCGCGATTTCCAGTTCGTACAACTGGTCGTTGCGCGCCTCGTCCACGCGCGGCGCCTGGCTGGTCGGGCCGACGAACATGCCCGAGAACAGGTAGCTCAGCGCCGGATGGTTGTGCCAGTAGCCGATCATGCTGGCGAGCAGGTCGGGGCGGCGCAGGAACGGCGAGTCGTTCGGCGTGGCGCCGCCGAGCACGAAGTGGTTGCCGCCGCCGGTACCGGTATGGCGGCCGTCGAGCATGAACTTCTCGGTGGTGAGGCGCGTCTCGCGCGCCGAGGCGTAGAGATGCGTCGTCTGGCCCACGAGCTCGCTCCAGCTCGACGCCGGATGGACGTTGACCTCGATCACGCCCGGGTCGGGTGTGACGCGCAAAACTTGCAGGCGCGGGTCGCGCGGTGGCTCGGTGCCTTCGAGCACCACCGGGACCTGCATTGCCCGCGCCGTGTCTTCGACGGCGGACACCAGGTCGAGGTAGTCCTCGAGCGTGGCGACGGGCGGCATGAAGACGTAGAGCCTGCCCTCGCGGGGCTCGACGCTGGTTGCCGTGCGGACAACGAAGCCGGCCGATTCGAAGGGCCGCGGCGTCCGCACCGGCGGTGTGGCGGGAGTCGCGGGCGGGTTCGCCGCGCCGCTCGGCGCGGCCGACGCGCCGCCGACATCATGCGATCCGCTCGGCGTTGGATGCTCCGTGATCTCGCCTTCGTGATGCGTGGAGTTCGGATGCCACGCCGGTTCGTCCCGCAGGGCCGGCTTGGGCGTCGGCAGCGGCTCGAACGCTTGCGTCGGGTCGGGCGCAAGCAGCCAGGGAATGTCTTCGGCGGCGGTCCAGGGCAGCGAGTCGAGCGGCAGTCGATAGCCGATCGGCGAATCGCCCGGAACCAGGTAGCAACGGTTGTCGCGCAGATACCAGGAGCTCGACAGCCACTGGCCGGGCCGACGCTCGTCGCGACCGACTGGCAAGGCATAGCCGACCGGTGCGTCGAGCCCGCGCTCGAAGACGCGGCGCAAGCGAGCGCGCTCGAGCTTGTCGTCGAGGCGCGCATCGAACGGGTCGACGTTGCTCGGCAGCTTGCGCTCGCGCCAGAGGAAGTACCACGTGTCTTCGTAGGCGGCAAAGACGTTGCCCTCGTCGACGCCTAGCCGGGCCGCGAGCCGGTGCACAAACTCGCGCGCGGTGTCGGGTGTGGCGCCGTGATCGTCGTGCTCGTCGGCAAACAGGGCCGGGTCGTGCCAGACCGGGCACCCGTCCTTGCGCCAATAGAGGTTCAACGACCAGCGCGGCAACTGTTCGCCCGGATACCACTTGCCCTGCCCGAAATGAAGCAGGCCGCCTTTGCCGTATTTCTGACGCAGGCGATCCATCAGGTCGACGCTGAGCAGGCGCTTGGTCGGGCCCACGGCTTCCGTGTTCCACTCGCCGCCTTCGCGGTCGTCCACCGAGACGAAGGTCGGCTCGCCGCCTTGCGTAAGGCGGACGTCGAGGCGTGCGAGATCGGCGTCGACGCGCGCACCGAGGGCGTCGATCGAGTTCCATTGCGCGTCGCTGTACGGCAGCGTCACACGCGGCGCTTCCCAGATCCGGCGCACCGACATGTGGTGCTCGAAGGTCGTCTCGCAGGACTCGATTTCGCCGCTGATCGGCGCCGCGGAAGAAGGCTCGGGCGAACACGCCAGCGGGATGTGGCCCTCGCCGGCGTAGAGGCCCGAAGTGGGATCGAGGCCGATCCAGCCGGCGCCGGGAAGATAGACCTCGCACCAGGCGTGCAGATCGGTGAAATCGACCTCCGTACCGCTGGGCCCGTCGAGCGATTTCACGTCGCTCTTCAACTGGATCAGGTAGCCCGAGACGAATCGCGCGGCCAGGCCGAGGTGACGCAGCAGTTGCACCAGCAGCCAGCCGCTGTCGCGACACGAGCCGCTGCCGTTGGCCAGCGTCAGCTCGGGCGTCTGCACGCCCGGCTCCATGCGGATCAGGTAGCCGATGTCCTTTTGCAGACGCTGGTTGAGCGCGACCAGAAAGCCATTGGTCGGCCGCTCGCTGATGTCGATGGCGGCAAGGTATTCGGCAAAGCGCGGCGTCGCCGGCGCTTTCTGAAGGTAGGGCGCGAGTTCCACGAGCAGCGCCGGCTCGTAGGCGAAGGGAAACTTCTCGGCGCTCGGCTCGAGGAAGAAATCGAACGGGTTGAGGACGGCCATCTCGGCGACGAGATCGACCTCGACGCGAAAGAAAGTAGTGGCATCGGGGAAGACGAGGCGGGCCAGATAGTTCGCCTGCGGATCCTGCTGCCAGTTGACGAAGTGCTTGGCCGGCTCGACCCGCATCGAGTAGCTGAGGATGCGCGTGCGCGAATGCGGCGCGGGCTTGAGGCGCACGACTTGCGGCCCGAGGTGGATCGGCCGGTCGTACTTGTAGTGCGTGACGTGGTTGAGGGCGACGTGGATCGACATTAGGGCTTTCGTGCAGGCGGGCCGATTGTCGGACGGCCGACGGCCCGGCGCCGGGCCGCCCCAAGCCCGGCCGCGCCCCCTCGGGGGGCGGCGCCGCGGCGAAGCCGCAAGCGTGGGGGCATCATTACGTCACGCGGCGACGGGCACGAGAAAGTTGCGGCTGATGCCGGCGCCGAGCGCATTGACGCGCTCGAGGAACTGCGTCAGGTAGGCGTGCAGCCCGGTCGCCAATATCTCGTCGATGCGTCCGTACTGCAGATCGGCGTCGAGCCGGCCCGCCAGGCGCAAGGTGTCGCGCGACTGTTCGTTGGCGACGCGATGCAGATTGGAGACGACCTCGTGCATGCAGGCCGCGAGCGACCTCGGCATGTCGGGGCGCAGGATGAGCAGCTCGGCCACCCGCTCCGGCCGGATCACGTTGCGGTAGACCTTGCGATAGACCTCTAAGCCCGAGACCGATCGCAGCACCGCCGACCAGTGATAGAAATCGAACTCGACGTCCTTGCCGTTGCCCTCGGCCGCGCTCTGGACCGGCGCCATGCCTTGCGATTGGGATTGGGATTGCGCTTGGGCCTGGCGCATGCTCAGCACCCGCTCGCGGTCGAAGCCGGCTGCCGCGCCAAAGCCGAAGAACTCGCCGTCGGCGGAGTGGAACTTGACGTCGATCAGGCGCGCCGTGTTGTCGGCACGCTCGAGAAAGCTGCCGATGCGCAGGAAATGGAAGGCCTGGTCCTGCAGCATGGTGCCGACCGTCACGCCGCGCGACAGGTGCGAGCGGAACTTGACCCACTCGAAGGCCTCGCCGGGACTGCGCTCGAAAGCGTCGGTCGCGACCATGCGCTGAAACTCGAGCCAGGTCTGGTTCTGCGTCTCCCAGACCTCGGTCGTCAGCGTCCCGCGCACCGCGCGTGCGTTCTCGCGTGCCGCCATCAGGCAACTGCGGATCGAAGAGCCGTTGGCGGCGTCGCTCACCATGTAGTCCATCACGCTCTTCGGCGTTACGGCGCCGTGGCGCTTGGCGAAGTCGCCGGTCAGCTCGCTGATGCTCAACAGGCCGCGCCAGCCGCGCTCGGCTGCGCCTTCCGACTGTGGCAGCAGCGACATCTGGTAGTTGACGTCGAGCATGCGCGCGGTGTTTTCGGCCCGCTCCATGTAGCGAGCCATCCAGAACAGGTGATCGGCGGTTCTAGAAAGCATCGGTCGGCCAGCCGCCGGGCCGTCCCAAGGCCGGCCGCGCGCCTTCGGGGGGCAGCGAACGGAGTGAGGCGGCATCGGGCATCATCAGTTCAGGCCTCGAGGATCCACGTGTCTTTGGTTCCGCCGCCCTGCGACGAATTGACGACCAGCGAACCTTCCTTCAGGGCCACACGAGTCAGTCCGCCCGGCACCATCTGCACCGTCTTGCCCGAGAGCACGAACGGGCGCAGATCGATGTGGCGCGGCGCGATGCCGCTTTCGACGTAGGTAGGGCAGGTCGACAGCGCCAGCGTCGGCTGGGCGATGTAGCGAGCCGGATCGTGCTTCAACCCGGCGCGAAAGTTCTCGATCTCGGCGCGGGTCGCAGCCGGGCCGACCAGCATGCCGTAGCCGCCGGCACCATGCACTTCCTTCACCACCAGCTCCCTCAGGTGATCGAGCACGTAGGCCAGGTCGTCGGCCTCGCG